>DATISI010000031.1:0-5513 GCA_035581745.1 Clostridiaceae bacterium | reverse complement strand
GCACCAGTAGAATTGCGCGATTGTCGTAGGAAGTTGTGTGGAAACGCGGTATGAAAAATATGTAAAATTATTTACCTGTGATAGAAGTCCACACATCCTTGTGCCATAATGTTAATGATATAACGATTGTCTGGAACCTTTTCCGGAGACCGTATGCCTGGTCCCTTAGCCTAGTGGTCCTCATTCCGCTATGAATTGTCGGAATATTCGGTTTAATTATGGCTGGAATGTGAATTTATGGGACAGGTAAAAGCGTCTGAACGTGTGGAATGACAGTCAGGGAGAAGAGGGGCGGACAGTTAGATTGTGAGACGGTAAGATTGTGAGAAGGAGGAACAGGCCATGCTCAACATCATCAGGAACACCATCATGGAATACGTCGACGTGGAGGAGGAAAAGATCACCGAGGAGACCAATCCGGTCACGGACCTCAGCATGACTTCCTACGACTTTATCAGTGTCGTTGGAAAGCTTGAGGATGAACTAGGTGTAGAGATTCCGGAACGGGAAATGAGGAAATTCGAGACATTGGGAGACCTGGACAGATATATCCGATCCAGGATGCAGCCATGATCCATCTCTTCTACCTGGGCGAAGAAAGGCTGAAGGACATCACCTGCCAGCGTAGCGCTGCACAGGAACTCCTGAGGTCTGCTTTGCTGGACGAGTATGGAAAAAGGCTGGAAGACCTGAGGATGGTCAGGAATGCCTGGGGGAAACCCATGGTCTATGGAGATGATACGATACAGTTCAGTATCAGCCACTGCAGGGATGGAGCCGCAGTCTCCCTCTCCAGGACCAGGACAGGGATAGACATGGAAAGGATACGTCCTTTTTCGATGAGGACTGCGGAGAAGGTCCTGACCCCGGACGAGTTCCGGTTCGTGACGTCATCCGCACAGGGGGAGCTGGATTTCTTCCGGTTGTGGACATTGAAGGAGAGCTATGTCAAAGCCCTGGGAACCGGAGCCTCCTATCCCTTCAGGAAAATGGAGTTCCGTGTGGACGAACAGGGCTCAGATATACGGTTCAGCAGATCCCGGGCAGTTTTCCAGCTTCATGAGGAAATGCCGGGATTCATTGTTGCGGTATGCCATCTGAGGGATCCAGGTGATGGAGATATCGAGGATGGTCGGGTAAGAAGACATGACCTTTCGAAAAGGTTCGTGTGAAGGAGAAGGGCTATGGAAGATTATATTACGTTTGAGAATGTGAGGCAGGTCTACAGGATGGGGGAACAGGATATCGAGGCGCTTGCTGGGATTTCCTTCTCCATAAGGAAAGGGGAGTTCGTCATCATTGCCGGAGCGAGCGGAGCAGGGAAGAGCACGATCCTGAATATCCTCGGTGGAATGGACAGCCTGACCTCAGGAAAGATCACGGTCGATGGCCGTGAAATCAGCGGGTTCAGGTCCAAGGAGCTCATCAGCTACCGACGTCACGATGTGGGTTTTGTCTTCCAGTTCTATAACCTGGTGCAGAACCTGACGGCGAAGGAGAACATCGAACTCGCTTCACAGATCTGCAAGAATCCCATGGATGTCGATGAGGTCATCGAAGGTGTCGGGCTGAATGACCGGAAGAACAACTTCCCGTCCCAGCTTTCGGGTGGAGAGCAGCAGAGGGTCGCCATTGCGAGGGCCCTTGCCAAGAATCCCAAACTTCTGCTTTGTGATGAACCTACGGGTGCGCTGGACTACACTACAGGCAAATCCATCCTGAAGCTGCTCCAGGACACCTCCCGGCAGACTGGAATGACGGTCGTGGTCATCACCCATAATCTCGCGCTCACAGCGATGGGGGACAGGATCATCCGGGTGAAAAGCGGACTTATCGATTCCATTAAAGATAACCCGACCCCGATCAGTGTGGAAAGGATCGAGTGGTAGTCATGAAATACGCGTTGATCAAGGATGCATGACGGGAGATCCGGAAGAATCCGGGAAGGGTCCTTTCCATCTTCCTGAGTGTCGCCTTAGGGACAGCCTTCTTTGCAGGGGTGAAGGCATCGGCACCGGACATGAAGCACACCGCTGATGCTTACTATGATGACTACAACCTGATGGATATCCGGGTGCTCTCCACCATGGGTCTCGTCGATGAGGACATCGAAGCCATAAAGGACCTCGACGGCGTGGAGGATGTCCGTCCCGCCTATTTTGTTGACGTCGTGTCCACAGTGGAATCCGTGGAGTTCGTGTTCAGGGTCCATTCGCTTCCTGAGGACATGGAGACGGCAGCACAGGAGGGCTTTGTCAACATGCCCCGGATCACCTCAGGACGGTACCCACAGAAGAGCGGGGAATGCCTGCTCGAGCAATCGATGAATATCGACCTGGGACTCGAGATCGGAGATGTCATGAAGGTCTCTTCCGGAAAGAAAGAGGACCTGACGGGCAAACTGAAGGTGGATACCTTCACCATCGTGGGGACCGCAGTATCCTCCTATTACCTGACCTATGACAAGGACGCTTCGGAAATCGGAAGCGGCAAGGTGAACTTCTTCATGATGGTCCCGGCAGCGGATTTCGACTATCCTGTCTATACTGAAGCCCTGGTGACCCTCACAGGGCTGAAGGAGATGGATTCCTACAGTACAGCGTATCAGAAGGCCGCCGAACGCGTGATGAACCAGATGGACAACCTCGGCGCGGACCGTTCAGAGATCCGACTTGCAGAAATCAAACGACAGGCCATGGACAAACTTGAGGAAGCGCGGGCACAGCTTGCTGCAGAAGAGGCGCGGTTCAATACGGAGATCGCAGCGGCGCAGGACAAGCTCGATGCCGCTAGGGACAAGCTCGTGGAAGGACAGGCCACGCTTGACACTGAAAAGAAGAATTATGACATCATGATGGTGTCGGCGAGAAAGCAGATCAGCAGTGGAGAAGCTGACCTGAATGCAGCGGAAGCGGAATATGCGTCAGGACTAAGGACCTATAACCAGGCGAAGGAAGCCTATGGCGAAAGCCTCCAGGACCTGGATGACACGACAGATTCCCTGAACAGCATTGACAGCTATGCGGATGAACAGATCGCGAGCATCAATGATTCCCTGGCCAGCCCCGACCTCACAGAATCGCAGCGTGCAGCGTACCTGGACCAGCTCGACAACCTGAAGCAGATCAAAGCCCTGTCCAATGACGGATTGTCCTCGATCAACGGACTCAACAGCTATGCGAAAGACCAGATGACCAATGCGGACAAACAGCTCAAATCCGCAAGGGCGCAGCTGGATGATGCACGCGCGGAACTCAACAGGGCGAAGCGCGACCTTGCGAACAACCAGGCTGCTTCCCAGGCGAAATTCGCATCCGCACAGACGCAGATTGACGAAGGCAACGTAGAATATGAAGCGGCGAAAGTCGAGTTCGAAGCCAGACAGGCGGAAGGCGCGACAAAGCTTTCCGAGGGCAGGGAGCAGGTAATCCGGGCGGAGAATGAGATCGAGAAACTGTCGGCTCCGCAATGGTATGTCCTCGACAGGAACAAACTTTACAGCTATGCGGATTATGCGGCCACCGCGGACCGGATGGATGCCATCGCGAAACTCTTCCCCGTTTTCTTCTTCCTTGTCGCCGCCCTGGTCTGCCTGACGACGATGACCAGAATGGTGGATGAGCAGCGGAGCACGATCGGAGCCTATAAGGCCCTTGGCTATACCAATGGGGACATCGCCATCAAGTATGTCCTGTATTCCATGCTCGCGAGCACCCTAGGCGGAATCCTCGGGGTCTATGTGGGAATCCGGATCTTCCCGAAGATCATCTTCGACTCCTGGTCCATGATGTACACGCTGCCTCCGATGCAGCATGTCGAGCAGTATCCGCTCATGGTGCTCAGCGTCATAAGCGGTGTCGCGGTCACGACCATCGCGGCCTATATCGCGGTGAACAAGGAGCTCCGGGAAGCGCCATCCCTTCTGATGCGTCCAAAGGCACCAAAGGATGGAAAGACCATCCTTCTGGAAAGGCTTCCGCAGCTGTGGAGACATCTCAGCTTCAGCCAGAAGGTGACCGCCCGGAACATTTTCCGTTATAAGAAACGGTTCTTCATGACCGTTGTTGGAATCGCCGGATGTGCCGCCTTGCTTGTCGCAGGTTTCGGCCTGAGCAACTCCATCGGACAGATCGTGAACCGGCAGTACCGGGAAATGTTCAACTATGACCTCGATATGAGGTATGAACCGACCGCGACTGAGGAAGCCAGAGCGGAGACTGTGGAGAACCTCATGGGAAACCCTGAGGTGGAGCAGCTGCTCGAGGTCACCTTCCTGAACGCTAAGGTGAAGAACCTGGGCGATGAGATCGCCGTGACCCTCATCACGCCGATGGAGACAGAACGCTTCCTGGAATTCATCATGCTCAAGGACCGGACGACGCAGGCGTCCATCGCCTTCCCGGACACCGGGATGGTCATCGATGAGAAGCTCGCCAAGGAACTTGACGTGAAGGTCGGCGATTCGGTCACAGTGGACAATGGAGATGGTGCCGTGAAGAAGGTACAGATTTCGGCAATCAATGAGAACTATATCTTCCACTATGCCTATATCCATCCGAAGCATTACGAGGAGATCTTCAGGCTTGCACCAAAGTACAACAGCCTCATGATCAAACTGGACAATCCGACCAAAGAGCTGGAGAGCACCATCGGAACGCAGCTGATCGCAAGGGAGGAGGTCGCCTCCGTCGTCTATTATTCAAACGCTGCCGAGAAATTCGAGCAGACTGTGAAGAGCCTCAACATCATCGTCCTGGCCATCATCGTCTGCGCAGGACTCCTCGCCTTCGTTGTCCTCTATAACCTGACGAACATCAACCTCAGCGAACGCATCCGGGAAATCGCGACCATCAAGGTCCTGGGGTTCTACAATGGAGAGGTCTCCGCCTATGTCTACAGGGAGAACATCATCCTCTCCATCATCGGTGCCGCAGCAGGACTGCTCATCGGGATCAACCTGCACAGGGTGATCATGACCTCCATTGAACAGGATGGGATCATGTTCGGCAATTATATTGAAGGAAGGAGTTTCCTCTACGCCTTCGTCATCACCCTCTTCTTCTCGGTCCTTGTGAACATCTTCATGTACAGGAGGTTGAAGAATATCCCCATGGTGGAATCCCTGAAATCCGTAGAATAGAGGGAACCTCCGATGCTTCCAGAAATTGTGCCCTGGTTCGGACTGAACCAGGGCACTGTGATGTACTCCTGGATCAGTTCAGAGCGGAGGGCGGCGGCTCAGTTTACGCCTTCCATTCAGCGAAGTCGGGTTTGGAGATGGTATAATGGGAGGAGATTAATGATGGGGCATATGGGAGGGGCAGCGGCTGTGTCCCTGCCCTGTCACACAAAAAGGAACGGTGGATTCGTCTATGGAAAAGGGTATTTTAAAAAGGGAGATTTTCGACCGGGATGCCATCACCGTGGCCAGAGAACTCCTGGGCAAGGAGATTGTTGTCAGGGGAGAAGGCTATGAGCTGTCGGGAATCATCACAGAAACCGAGGCCTATACC
>DATISI010000030.1:0-7057 GCA_035581745.1 Clostridiaceae bacterium | reverse complement strand
CATCCAGGAGGCCTTCGGTGAGGACCATGAAGACCGCAATCTGCTCCTCCACGGGAATGGGGTCGTACTGCAGCTGGTTCAGGACTTTCCTGATCCTTTCGCCGCGGTCCAGGATCTTCTTCGTGCTTTCATCGAGCCTTGTGCTGAAGCTCGCGAAGACCTCCAGTTCTTCGAACTGGGAATAGGTCAGCTTCAGGGCGCTCGTGATCTGGCGGTACGCAGGAAGCTGCGTCTTGCCACCGACGCGGGAGACCGATGTCCCGATGTTCACCGCAGGCAGGTTCCCCTTCTGGTAGATCTTCGGGGAAAGGTAGATCTGGCCGTCAGTGATGGAGATGAGGTTCGTCGGGATGTACGCCGAGATGTTCTCCGCCTGGGTCTCGATGATGGGCAGGGCCGTGAGGCTGCCTCCGCCATATTCCTTCTTCAGGTGGGTCGACCGCTCGAGGAGACGGGAATGGATGTAGAAGATGTCTCCGGGGTAGGCCTCCCTTCCAGGCGGACGCTCGAGCAGGAGGGACAGCTCGCGGTAGGCCCTCGCATGCCTCGTCAGGTCGTCGTACACGATGAGGACATCCTTTCCTTTCTCCATGAAGTACTCCCCAAGGGAGGTCGCTGCATAAGGAGCGACATAGGAAAGCCCGGGCGGGTCCTCCGCGCCGGCCACCATGACGATGGTGTGTCCCAGGGCACCGTGGCTCTTTAATGAGGCGACGACACGCGTCACGGAGGAGATCTGCTGGCCGATGGCGCAGTAGATGCAGATGACGTCCTTGTCCTTCTGGTTGATGATGGTGTCGATGGCGATGGCGGTCTTGCCCGTCTGGCGGTCACCGAGGATGAGCTCACGCTGTCCTTTTCCGATCGGCACGATGGAGTCGATGACTTTGAGCCCCGTCTGGAGGGGTTCCGTCACGGCTTCGCGGTGCATGATGGGGGGCGCTTCCCGTTCGATCGGAAGCCGGTCGGTCGATTCCACAGGTCCTTTGTCATCCAGAGGGACGCCCAGCGGGCTGACGATCCGGCCGATGAAGTTCTCGGAGACCGGGACATCCGCGACGAGGAAGGTGCGTTTCACCCGGTCGCCAGAGTGGATATGCTCGTAGCTTCCAAGGAGGATCACCCCGATGCTGTCGGGATCAAGATTGTACGCCATGCCCATGACGTCTCCGGGAAACCGGATGAGCTCCTGATTCTGGACGCTGCTCAGCCCTTTGACGATGGCGATGCCACGGTCAAGGGAGACGACAGTCCCGCTCTCCTCGACGTCATGTTCTCCGAGAGGGGCTTTCAGCGCCTTCTCCACCGATTCTTCGAAACTTGAAAGCTGCTTTTTCAGCATGGTGCGACCTCCTTTAATGCGGCTTCTGCCTCAGCTGTTCCATGACCGCCCGCTCGGATTCCTCGAGATATTTCCTGGCATTGGCCTGCAGGGTATAGGACTCGAAATTCAGCGCATAGCCGATGACGAGGTCCTCATCCACCTCATAGCGGATGTCCTGAGCGGAACCCAGGGTATCGCTGAGGGTCTTCTCGACCTCACGCCTCCTCTCCTCGGGGACCGGTTTCGCGGACGTGAGGAGGAGGGAGGTATCTCTTACGGGGATGCCATCGCTGCGCTCCGGCAGTTCGCGGATCCTCTGGAGGAGGGTGTCGAAAGCTTTGTCCTCCAGGTCGTCGCCGGTGAGGTTCTCGAGGATGTTCCGGGCGAGCCTCAGGGAACTTGTCCCGAGGGTGCGTCTCAGCGCAGCCTCGAAGCTTTCCTTCTGCTCCTCGACCTCGGCGAAATAGGCGTCCCGCCGCGCTTCGGCTTCCGCCCGATAACCCGTGAGGAGCCGCTCTTTCGTCTCCTGGGCTTCCTTTCTCGCCTTTTCAAGCATGGTACGTTCTTCGTCTTCGATCCCTTCCAGGCGGTCCCTGTAGGTCTCGATCAGTTCGTCTGCCTCCTGCATCTTCGTCTCTGATTCCCTGATGGTCTCTTCCACCATCGCCTGCCTTTTCTCCATGATCCCCATCACAGGTTTGTAGAGGAATTTCTGGAGGAGGAAGAGGGTGATGAAGAAATTGACCACCATGGCGATAATATCGAATAGGCTGATCTGCATCGCGCTATCCTGTGACGAGGTTCCAGAACGGATTGGCGAAGAGCAGGATCATGGAGACGACGAAGCAGTAGATGGCTGTGGATTCGATCATCGCGAGGCCGACGAACAGGGTCCTCGAGATGGTGTTGGATTCATCAGGCTGCTGGGCGATTGACCTCAGCGCCTGGGAGACCGCGTTGCCCTGGCCGATGGCGGGGGCGATGGAGCCGATGGCCATGGTGAGGCCGGCGGTGATGATGGATGCCATGCCGATGATGCTTACTTGGTCCATGAGGTTTCCTCCTTATACTACCGATCCTCGTTCTCTTCTGGATCGGGCTTCTTGGTAGCGGATGCGATATAGACGATGGCAAGGATGGCGAAGATATACGCCTGGATGACTCCGGTCAGGAGTCCGAGGAGCTGCATCACCACCGGGAAGAAGAGGGGGATGACGGTGAGCAGGATGGCGATGATGATGGTCGAGCTCATGATGTTGCCATAGAGACGGACAGCGAGTGACAGCGCCCTCGAGAATTCGCTGATGATGTTGAAGGGGAGCATGATGAGCGTCGGCTTCACGAACTGCTTCATGTAGCCCTTCAGCCCCAGGGCGGAGATTCCATAGAAGGGGACGGCGAAGAAGACGCAGAGTGCCAGCGCGATGGTCGTGTTGAGGGAGCCTGTCGGCGCGATATATCCTGGCACGATGGAGAGGAGGACCGAGGTCAGGATGAAGAGGAAGATTGTCCCGATGAAGGGAAGATACTGTCCTGGTTCCTGCTGGCTGACCTGCCTGATCTGGTCGTTGATCGCGACGATGATGGCTTCCAGCATGCTCTGGCCCTTGGAGATGCGGATATCCGCAGTAAGGTTCCTCGTCACGAGGAAGGAGATGGAGACCAGAACCACCATGGTGACCCAGGTGAAGACCAGGGTCGCGGTGATCCGGACGAATCCCCATTCGAAATAGACGATGTTGCTGGGATCGATGGTCATGTCTTCTCACCCCCTTTGTCTTCCGGACCCGGTTTCCCGATGGTCCTGCGCACCATAGCCACCATCACGAACTTCACGAGGATGACGGCGAATAGGGCGATGATCATGTGGTAGGCCCCTCCATTCCGGAGGAGGTAGAATCCAAAGAGCAGCACCGCCATCCTGAAGATGAAGCTCCCCATCATGAGGAGCGCGGGATGCCGCGTCCGCTTCATATGGTTGACGGTGACATATAATCCGCCGAAATAGAGGATTCCTAGCAGGATTCCGGCAAGGAATGCGATGAACATAGAGGCACCTCCTTAATCATTCTTGCTTGACTCCTCGACCCAGTGCCAGGCATTGAAGCAGCCGACGACGATTCCTGCGAACAGGAGGGTGAGGGTCCAGGAGAAGTTCGGGCTGAAGCGCCTGTCCAGGTAGACGCCAAGGGCGATTCCAAGGAGCGTGGGGACCGCGATGGACCAGCCGACGATTCCGAACATGCCGAGTCCCGTCATGATCTCCTTGCCTTTCTTTTTGGACTTCAGCTTCATCTTCGCGTCATGCTCCACTTTCTCGATGAGCCTGTCTTCGGGCGATTCCGGTTTCTTCCTGTCCAGCTTCGTTTTTTCGAGGAGCTTCTCCTCAGGGGTTTCCGGTTTCTTTGCCACGATCGTCTCCTCCTTCCTCAGTCGATGTCCATGAACCGCATCAGCGTGTCGACCTCAAGCTTCACGAGGATGTCGCGAAGCCTCCTCTCCTCCTCGTCGAGCTTCCGGAAGCTTTCGGAGACGGTGCGGTTCAGGGTCTCCAGGGAATCCCCCTTCATCGCCTGCAGACAGGAGATGGAGACGGTTGAGCCTTCCTTCACGAGGACGCCCTGGTTCACGGCGAAATAGGTCTCCTCACTTCCCTGGAAGATGGTGAGGATGCCGGCGGTGAGGCTCGAGGTCGCATCGATGTGTTTCGGCAGGATCTGGAAAATGCCTTCCTTTCCCGGTGCGGTGATCTTGTCGGCCTCCTCGTCCAGTATGGTCCGGTGGGGGATGATGATCCTTACCCTCATGACTCCTTCTCCTTCCGCTTCGCATCCGCCTCCTCGATGTTCCCGATCATGTACAGGATGCTTTCGTCATCCTCCATGAAGTCATCGTTCAGGATGCGGTCGAAGCCGTCCAGGGCATCCTCCAGCTCCACGAACTTCCCTTCCATCCCGGTGAAATGCTCGGTGGTAAAGAAAGGCTGGGTGAGGTAACGCTCAAGCCGCCTCGCCCGATAGGCGGTATCCCTGTCCTCGGAGGACAGCTCGGCTATGCCGAGCATGGCGATGACATCCTTCAGGTCCTCGTATACGGCGAGGTTCCTCCGGATCTCGCGCGCGATGTTGTAGTGCCGCTCCCCGATGATCTGTTTGTTCAGCATCTGCGAGGTGGAGGCCAGAGGGTCCATGGCAGGGTAGAAGCCTTCGCTCGCCCGCTTCCTGGACAGCACCACGGACGCCGACAGGTGGGGGAAGGTATGGGTCGCGGATGGGTCCGTGAAATCGTCTGCCGGGACATAGACCGCCTGGATCGAGGTGATGGATCCGGCCTTTGTACTCGAGATTCGTTCCTCGAGTTCCGACAGTTCACTTGCCAGGGTGGGTTGGTAGCCGACCCTTGACGGCATCTTCCCGATGAGTCCGGAGACCTCGGAGCCCGCCTGGATGAACCGGAAGATGTTGTCGATGAGGAGGAGGATGTCCTTCTTCTCGACGTCGCGCAGGTACTCCGCCATGGTGAGGGCGGTATGGCCCACGCGGAACCTCGCCCCGGGCGGCTCGTTCATCTGGGCGAAGACCAGGGCAGCGATCTCAAGGACACCCGCATCCCGGATCTCCCGGTAAAGCTCCTCCGCTTCCCTGGAACGTTCCCCGATTCCGCAGAAGATGCTGTAGCCTTTCGTCTTGCTCGCGGTGTTGTTGATGAGTTCGGTGATGAGGACGGATTTCCCGACGCCGGCACCGCCGAAGAGGCCGGCCTTCTCTCCCTTGGATAGGGGCGTCAGCACGTCGATGGCCTTGATGCCCGTGAGGAAGATCTCGTCTGTGGCGCTCCGCTTCGAGTAGGGGACGGGCTTCTGGTGGATGCTCCTCAGCTCCACATCCTTCAGCGGTTCATCGCTGTCGAGGCGGTTTCCGAAGACATCGAAGATCTTTCCCAGGATATCCGTTCCCACAGGAACCATAATCGGGTCCCCGGTATCCACGATGGCATCGCCTCTCGAAAGCCCCGCCGTGAAGGTCAGGGCGATGGCCCGTACCGTGTGGTCGTTCACATGGGAGTTGACTTCGAAGATGATCTCGCCCCTGTCTCCGGCGAGGAGCAGGTTGTTGATGGACGGCAGCCTTTCCGTGAAGACCGCCTCGATCACGCTTCCTCGGATGGACCTGATGTGTCCTGTGTTCCTGGCTTCCATGTGAATCCTCCTTTCCGCTGAAATCCATTGTATACTATCAATTTAACCCATCCCGGAGGTGGTGTAAAGTTCGTGGAACTGGCCGGAAAACCGCATTTTCGGGCACTTTTCAGGGCCGGTATGGAAAGCGGCAGCGTGTTTCATGTAGGGCCATAATCGCTCCAGACCATGAGGGGACACGTCTGCAGGGGATGGCAGGACAGCCGGAATCCGTCCAGAAAATGGAGCGGAGTGCCGGAAAGCGTGAGAGAAGGAGGTCTTGCATAATCAGAAAATTCAAAAATTGTTAACGGGATGGAGCGCCAATTCACGTGACTCGTTGCATGGCTGGGACGAAATATTGGAGGTCAGGAAAGTATCGATTGCTTTCCTGACCCAGGTATGTTATTTTATTAACAGACTCCTTTACGTGTATTCGTTAAGGAATTAACAAAATACATCTCGTTCTGACTGCAGGAGGGTTCGTCCCGACTGGGAAGGCGGCATGGACCATGGATGGTTTTTTAGACACGCTATCCCTGCGCCTTCGCGGCCGCAGGGATTTTTTAATACCCTGACCTGAATCCAAAGCCAGACATCCCTGACCATCACGGATCCTGTCTTGATCAGACTCGGGCTATCCCGGATC
Source organism: Clostridiaceae bacterium (assembly GCA_035581745.1). GTDB lineage: Bacteria > Bacillota > Clostridia > Clostridiales > Clostridiaceae > Youngiibacter. The sequence goes on along the minus strand of DATISI010000030.1, from coordinate 907 downwards.
CTGTTTTGATCAGAGACGGACCATGACTGTAATCTCATTAATCCAGAACTCAGCAGACGCTTCGCCTGATGCTAATCATCGCAAAATCATGCCTGAAGGAGGATGAACCCCATGGACCAAGGGCAAGCCCCTGTGGACTCAAGGATCGCTCTGATCGGAATCATCGTGGAGAACAAGGAATCGGCGGGACGGATCAATGCTGTGCTGCACGACTATGGCGAATATATCGCGGGAAGGATGGGAATCCCCTACCATAAAAGGAACATCTCCATCATCAGTGTGGTGGTGGATGCCCCGGCGGACATCATCAGCGCCCTGACGGGGAAGCTTGGGATGATTCCCCATGTGAGCATCAAGACGGTATACTCGAAAGCTCCGGCACCTGCCGGTCCCGTTTCGAAGAATGAGGAGAACAGATGAACATTCAGATAGATGGACAGATTGAAGGGAATATGGACGGTCAGGTCAAGGTCCTGATCGACAGGCTGGAAATGGAGAAGACCCTGACGAAGGCGGAATTCGTGCGCCTGATCGAGGGGCTCACGCCCGTAGTCTCGGAATACCTGCAGGAGAAGGCAAGAAGGATCGCGACAGCCCACTTCGGGAACCGGGTCTATACCAGGGGACTCATCGAGTTCACGAACTTCTGCCTGAATGACTGCCATTACTGCGGCATCCGGCGGAGCAACATGGAAGCTTCAAGGTACCGCCTGACGACGGAGGAGATCCTGTCGTGCTGCGAGACCGGATACCAGCTGGGCTTTCGGACCTTCGTCCTCCAGGGCGGAGAGGACCCTTATTTCAGTGATGACAGGATGGTGGAGATCATCTCTCGCATCAGGAAGGGTTACCCGGACTGCGCGATCACCCTCTCCATCGGGGAGAAGGATACGGAATCCTATGCCCG
>DATISI010000029.1:0-3085 GCA_035581745.1 Clostridiaceae bacterium | reverse complement strand
CGCCGTATCCTCCATGGACCTCAAGGAGATCGGCTGTCAGGTGGAGCTGTCGAACACGTACCATCTCCATCTGAGACCCGGTGACGATGTCGTCAGGAAACTTGGCGGACTGCACAAGTTCATGAACTGGGACAGGCCGATCCTTACGGATTCCGGCGGATTCCAGGTGTTCTCCCTGGCTTCCATGCGAAAGATCAAGGAAGAAGGTGTCTATTTCAATTCCCACATCGACGGGAGAAGGATCTTCATGGGTCCTGAAGAATCGATGCAGATCCAGAGCAACCTTGCCTCCACGATTGCCATGGCATTCGATGAGTGTGTGGAGAACCCTTCACCGAGGGATTATGTGGAACGTTCCGTCGAACGGACCACAAGATGGCTCGAGCGATGCAGGATCGAGATGGACAGGCTGAACAGCCTGGAGACGACACTGAACAGGAAGCAGATGCTGTTCGGGATCAATCAGGGCGGTGTCTTCGAGGACATCCGCGTGGAACATGCGAAAACCATAAGCAAGATGGACCTTGACGGATATGCGATCGGCGGACTGGCCGTAGGCGAGACCCACGAAGAGATGTACCGCATGGTCGATGCCGTGGTTCCGCATCTCCCCCAGGACAAGCCGATCTACCTCATGGGGGTCGGACTTCCGGAGAATATCCTGGAAGCGGTTGAAAGGGGCGTGGACTTCTTTGACTGTGTCCTTCCTGCAAGGAACGGCAGACATGGCCATGTGTTCACGAACAATGGACGCCTCAACCTCAACAATGCGAAATTCGAGCTGGATGATGCACCGATCGACGAGACCTGCCAGTGCCCGACCTGCAGGAACTATACCAGAGCCTACATCAAGCACCTGTTCAAGGCGAAGGAGATGCTCGCCCTGCGGCTGTGTGTCCTCCATAACCTCCATTTCTACAACACGATGATGGAGGAGATCCGGGATGCCCTGGACCAGGGAAACTTCAGTGCTTACAAGGAAGAGAAGCTCCGCAAGGTGAGAGGTCCTGTGAAAAAGGACGAACCTGCCCTGTAAAGGGGACGGAATCGCTTAATTGTTACGAAAATATGTAATATGTCTTTAATTCGTCACTGAAATTACTTATAATGAAGTATATTGGAAATGGAGGGTGGATATCATGACAGAATTTATCGCACAAAGCTGGCCCATCATGCTGGTTATCGGAGTCTTCTACTTTGTGACTTTCGTACCAGAACAGAAGAGAAGAAAAGCATATTTCGCACTGCTCGCTGACCTCAGGGTGAACGACCAGGTGGCGACAAAAGGTGGAATCCTAGGCAGGATCGTAAGCCTCGACCAGGACACCATCATTCTGGAGACGGGTCCGGACCGTGTACGGATCAAATTCAGCAGAGGAGCGGTATCCACACGAACCAGCACATCGGAAATAGAGACAGGAACAAATGAATAGCAGACCTGTTTTAATCCCACTAACAATGTGATATAATCTTTTAGTCATATTCAGGATTTTGGTTGCGAGATTTTGGCAGTGGCATATGCTGCTGCCTGTTTTATTGTGACTATGGACTTATTCTACTTATCAATTTCGGAGGTTTGAAATGAAGAAAAAAAGAAATAGCATCATCATTTTTCTCGCCATTATCGTAACATTGTCATTTCTGGCTCTTACAGGACTTCAGGGAGTAACTGCAGGCGGTTACCGGTTCAAGTCTTTTGGAGAGCTGATCAAGAGAGGCCTTGACCTGCAGGGTGGCGTATCTGTCGTCATGGAAGTCCAGGCAGAGTCCATCACATCGGATGAACTCGAGACCATCAAGAACCTGCTGGACCTCAGGGTCAACAGGATCGGTGTCAGTGAGACCGTGGTCACCACGGAAGGGGAGAAGCGTGTCAGGATCGATATCCCTGGCGTGTTCAACTCCAGTGAGATCGTCCAGAGCCTGTCCACGACAGGAGAACTTACATTCAAGGACCCGGACAAGAATGTCATCCTGATGGGTAGCGACATCGCAAGGGCGGCGGCCATCGTCGACCAGAACGGAGCGCCTACCGTATCCCTTGAACTGAATGCGACGGGTGCGACGAAGTTCGCCGAAGCCACTGAGAAGTTCAGAGGGAAGCAGATTTCCATCAACATGGATGAGGAGATGATCTCCAACCCCATGGTCAATGATGCGATCACGGACGGCAAGGCCATCATCACGGGAATGGATTCCCTGGAGGAAGCCCAGTTCGTCGCAGGCATCATCAATTCAGGTGCCCTTCCATACCCTGTCAAAGCTGTCGAGCTGAAGACTGTCGGACCGACACTTGGCGCCAATGCGATCCCTAATGTCATGACCGCGGCAATGGTCGGGCTCAGCCTCGTCGTGCTGCTCATGGTCCTCTACTATAAGAAGCCAGGCGTCCTCGCTTCCATAGCGCTCGGATTCTATGTCTGGCTCGTCCTCTTCGTCTTCTACAGCATCGACGCGACACTCTCCCTTGCGGGAATCGCAGGATTCCTCCTGACCATCGGTATGGCGGTTGACGCCAACGTCCTGATCTTTGAAAGGATCAAGGAGGAACTGGAGGCAGGAGCCGACACGAAGAAAGCGCTTGATGGAGGATTCCACAGGGCACTTTCCTCGATACTCGATTCCAACTTCACCACCATCATCGCCGGACTCGTCCTTTATTTTGTAGGGACAGGCGCGGTGAAGGGTTTTGCCCTCACCCTGATGATCGGTATCGTCGTCTCCATGTTCTCTGCCATCGTCCTGACAAAGGGACTGCTGAGGCTTGGTTTCAACATGGGGTTCCTTAGGACCTCAAGGGACTTCGGAGTAAAGGAGACTGTACTAAATGAGAAAATTTAATTTTGATTTTATATCCAGATGGAAAATCTGGTTCGCGGGATCGCTGATTGTCATCCTTCTCGGACTTGGGTTCATGGCGACGCAGGGTCTCAACATGGGAATCGACTTCGTTGGTGGAACCAGCGTGACCATCGATATGGTCAAGGATTTCGACAAAGCTGAAGTGGATGTCATCTGGAAGAAATATGATGCCAATGCCGTGACACAGAAGGTTGACGGCACAAAGCTCGAACTCAGGAGCCAG
>DATISI010000028.1:0-6428 GCA_035581745.1 Clostridiaceae bacterium | reverse complement strand
TCGCCACGATGCGGTCTGTGATCTGCTTCATGGGTTTCAATATGGTCATCCGGTTCTTCTCCGGTGTCAGCATCCTGTAGTTCTCGATTTCCGGAAGTTCGATGTTCACGCTCATCCTGTCCGCGTAAGTTCCAGCCTCATGGATCAGGTGCTCACTGGCTCCCGGGATGCCCTTCACATGGATGTAGCCGTTGACGTGTTCCTCGGTCCGAAGCTTCCTCAGGATCAGGACCATGAGCTCCATGGTGTAGTTCGGGCTCTTGATCACACCAGAGCTCAGGAACAGTCCTTCGATGTAGTTCCGACGATAGAAGCTCATGGTGAGGTCGACCAGCTCCTCAGGCTCGAAGAAGGCGCGCTCGACGTCGTTCGAGATCCGGTTCTGGCAGTAGGCACAGTCATAGATGCAGTAATTCGTCATGAGGATCTTCAGGAGCGAGACACATCGCCCGTCGGAAGTGAAGCTGTGACAGATTCCTGCAGCGGCGGCGGAACCCAGGGAGCCTTTCTTTCCGCCACGTTCGTTGCCGCTCGAGGAGCAGGAGACGTCATATTTCGCGGAGTCCGCGAGGATCCTGATTTTCTCTTTGATTTCCAAGGTACGCACCACCTTTCTCTTCTTCTATCATAGCACATGTGTTCGATAGTCACAATATGGACATCTATCCAAAACAAAAGATACATACCGGGGCGCTTAAGCCGCAGTATGTATCCTGAATACGTCTGATTTTCAGTTTTCTATTAACGCACGACCACCTTGATGTATTCCACCTTGGGGTCTTCGGTTCCCTGGACATAAAGTCCTGTCTTCTTCAGGTCGTTCACGTACTGGACGATCTCCTCGGTGATGACTTCACCAGGGCAGAGGACGGGGATACCAGGAGGATAGGCCATGAGGAACTCTCCACTGACCTCTCCGACGCTGTCCTCGAGAAGTACGGATTCCTTGTAGCCGTTGAAAGCTTCTCGGGGAATCAGGACCTGCTTTGGAATCGCTGGGATGTCTAGGAAGTCCGGCTTCACGCCGCCTTTGTTCATGTACTCTTCGCTGATCTCCTTCAGGGCTTCAATGAGCTTGTCCAGGTTCTCACGGGTGTCTCCGAAAGAGCCGACCGCAAGGACATTGTACAGATCAGAAAGTTCCATCTGGATATGGTATTTGTTCGAGAGGATCATGTCCAGGTCGAACCCTGTGATCCCGAGGTCCCTGCAGGTGATGCAGATCTTCGTCGGATCAAGGGCGAAAACACCGGGATTTCCGATGATCTCATTTCCGAAACAGTAGAACCCTGGAATCTTGTTGATCTCTGCTCTGACATAGTTGCTGTTCTCGATGGCTCTATCCAGGAGCTCTTCGCCGTCCAGCGCAATCTGCTTCCTCGAAGTGTCGAGGGAGGCGAGAAGCAGGTAGGAAGGGGATGTGGTCTGGAGCAGGTTCATGATGGCCTGCACCCTGGACTGATTGACGTATTTCGTCCTGACATGGAGCAGGGACGCCTGTGTCATCGCTCCGATGATCTTGTGCGTGCTCTGCGCGCAGATATCCGCACCGGCTTCCATCGCGGAGATGGGCAGCTTGTCATTGAAGCAGAGGTGTGGACCGTGTGCCTCGTCTACAATCAGCGGGATGTCGTATTCGTGGACGATGTCCGCGATACGCTGCAGTTCTGTCGCCACACCGTAGTAGGTGGGATTGATGATCAGGACAGCTTTTGCATGGGGGTTCTGCCTGAGCGTCTCTTCGACGGTCTCCGGCGTGACACCCTGTGCGATTCCAAGCTTCTTGTCAAGCTCAGGCTGCATATAGACAGGGATAGCCCCGGACAGGATGATCCCTGCGGTGATGGACTTGTGGACGTTCCTTGGGACGATGATCGTGTCTCCTTCACTGATGACGGACATGATCATCGCCTGTATCGCGCCTGAGGTGCCATGAATGGAGAAGAAGGTAGCATCAGAGCCATAGGCATCCGCAGCCAGTTCCTGAGCCTTCTTGATAGGGCCCGTGGGATGATGGAGGGAATCCACCAGCTGAAACACGGTCACATCTATCTTGAAAGGATTCTCTCCCATGAATTTCTTGAATTTTTTCTCTATGCCCTCACCCTTCTTGTGTCCTGGAACGTGGAAGGGGATGGTTTCCCTGTCGACATATTCCATTAAAGCGTCAAACATGGGGGTCTCATTCTGATTAAGCTTGTACACCTCTTCGTGGCACCTTCTTTCATTGCATAAATTCTAGACCGGACGCTCTGTCGGGCTCCTGGCATGGAGCCGGAAATGTCCGATTAATTCCTATTAAATAATAGCACAAATAATTCTTATTTCAATTGATTATATTATATTATCTTCCATCCATCCACAACATGTTATGCTAAAATGTCCTCTCAGCCCCTTTCAGGAATCCTCTCCGACATCATGGACCATTGATAAGTTTTTATTAATTTTTCGGTGGCTTTACAAATCTTATGTAATAATTACCATATTCATATATAATTAAAGGGATAGATAAAGATTTAAGTATAAGGAGGCTGACCATGACGTACAGGGATAAATATGACTTATGGCTAAACGATGAGAGTGTTCTCCAGGAATTCAAAGATGAGCTCCGGACCATCACGGATGAAAAGGAGATTGAGGACAGGTTCTATCAGGACCTGGAATTCGGTACAGCCGGACTTAGGGGCGTCCTTGGTGCAGGCACCAACAGGATGAACGTACATACCGTGGGCAGGGCAACCGAAGGCCTCGCGAGATACCTTGTGGAGAATTTCAAGGATTCACCTTCCTGTGCCATCGCTTATGATTCCAGGATCAAATCCGATGAGTTCGCGAAGGCGTCCGCACTGATCCTCGCGAACAGCGGAGTCAAGGTATACCTTTTCGAGGGGCTCCGTCCCGTTCCGATGCTTTCTTTCGCCGTAAGGTATTACCAGGCGGATGCAGGCATCGTCATCACCGCTTCCCATAACCCGAAGCAGTACAACGGCTTCAAGGTCTATGGCGGATATGGCGGACAGCTGACGGATGAGGCGACTGACCTGGTCCTCGAGAAGATCGGGCAGATCAGCGATTTCAAGGATGTCCAGAGCATCACAGAGGAAGAGGCCGTGGCAAAGGGTCTCCTCGTCTACATCGGCGAGGAAGTCGACAAGGCCTATATCGATTCCATCAAGACGGTCACCGTCAAGAAGGACCTGGTGAAGGAACATGCAGGCGAGCTCAGCATCATCTATACGCCAATCCATGGCACAGGAAACATGCCGGTGAGACGTGTCCTCAGGGAACTGGGCTATTCCAACGTCAATGTGGTGAAGGAACAGGAGGCTCCGGATGGGACATTCCCGACCGCGCCATACCCTAATCCTGAAAATCCGGAAGTCTTCAAGCTCGCGCTCGAGCTTGCGGAAGAGGTCAAACCGGACATCATCTTCGGCACGGACCCTGATTGCGACCGTATCGGTGTCGTCGTCACGGAGAAGGATGGCACACATCGTGTCCTCACAGGAAACCAGACTGGCATGCTCCTCACCTATTATCTCCTGAGCGCGATGAAGGAAGAGGGGACGCTGCCTGGGAATGGTGTCGTCATCAAGACCATCGTCTCCACGGAGAGCGTACGAAAGATCACGGCTGACTTCGGCGTGGAACTCCTTGACGTCCTCACCGGGTTCAAGTACATCGGCGAGAAGATCGAGGAATACAAGGAGACAAAAGAGAAGACCTTCATCTTCGGATTCGAGGAATCCTTTGGATACCTTGCCGGAGACTTCGTCAGGGACAAGGATGCGGTCATCGCTTCCATGCTCGTCTGCGAGATGGCCCTCTATTACAAGATGAAGGGCATGACCCTTTATGACGCGCTGATCGAGGTCTACGAGAAGTATGGCTACTTCAGGGAGGAAATCGTCTCCTTCACGCTGGAAGGCAAAGACGGCCAGTCCAAAATCACGAAATGTATCGAATACCTTCGCGCGGACACGCTGAAAGAGCTTGACGGCGTGAAGACCCTCTACAAGGAGGACTACAAGCTGCGTGAACGGCTCGATGTCGTCAATGGGACGAAAGAGGAGATTACCCTTCCTGAATCCAACGTCATCAAATACACCTTCGAGGATGATTCCTGGTTCGTCGTGAGGCCTTCAGGAACGGAACCGAAGATGAAAGCCTACGTTGCGGTCACTGGAAAAGACCTTGAGGACTCCAAGACAAGACTGGAAGCCTTCAAGAAGGCCGTGGTCGACGTGGTGAACAAAGGCTTCTAACAAGCAGCATCTGAATATAGACAAGACTCTGGAGGAAAAATGAACTATAGAAAAAACATGAAAGAAAAACTGGCGAAGCTCATCTTCCTGGAACTGAACAAGGAATTCGCGGAAAAGTCCTTCCAGGTGAGCGGGCTGAAGGAGATGGAGGAAGACATCTTCCTCCCGCTTTCCCCGGAGTATATCGCGGAGAACATCAGCAAGGACCTGACGAGGAACCTCCCGATGGGAGAGTTCATCAAAGGGATGTATTACTGCCTGGGGGCAGACCCTGATTTCAAGTACAACGCCGTCTACAAAAGGATCCTCGCTTCCCTCAGGAAAGGGGACATGGTCAAAGGACTGGTCGCGAAACTCCTGAAGGAAAAGAAGAACGAGGAGGCCCTCATCTACGTCCTCGGTCTCTATGAGGCGGAAGGCGAGGGGGAAGTCCTGGAGAACGCGCTGGCACTCCTGGAGGAGATGGCCATCACGAATCCTGACTATATCGATGCCCTCATCGAGTACGCGGACCTCGCCATCGGAAAGGGCATCCTTCCAGGATACCTTTTCAAGGGCTCTGCGCTTCGTCTGAAGGGGGACAACACCCGTGCCCTGGTTTTCCTCAAGGAATACCTGGTGAAAGGCGGAGTAGAGACCCTTGAACTGACGCAGGAGATCGACTACATCGAACGGAGGAACCTCCTCAAGGATGCCGAGAACATCCTGTTCGATGATCCCAAGGGATTCCTCGAGATGACGCTGCCTATCCTCAGTACCGAGGAGGACAACCCGAAACTCCTCCTGCAGATTGCAGTGGCATACAGGATCATGGGAAACCACGAGAAGGCCATCTATTACCTGAACGACGCGCTGGCCATCGATGACGGGTATCTCGATGTCATCAATGAACTGGGCATCAATTTTGCCGCGCTTGGGGATTATCACCGGGCGATCGAGTATTTCAGACCTCTTTTCGAGAAGGTCAGGACCATCGAGATCGTGACGAACCTCATCATGTGCTATATCAATATCGGCGACCTGGATATGGCGAAGAAACATATCGAAATCGCTGAGGTCATCGACCAGGATGACGAAATCCTGAAAGACATCAAAAAAATGCTGGATATCGAGTAAAAAACGCTGTCCGACGAAGATTAGGAGCAATTTATGCAACGTATGAAAGTATTAGTAACTGGGGGAGCCGGATTCATCGGCTCCCATATCGTCGACCTTCTCCTCTCCGAAGGGCATGAGGTGGCTGTCATCGACAGCCTCATCCATGGAAAGATGGAGAACCTGAATCCCGCTGCGCAGTTCCACCAGATCGATATCCGGGACAAGGCGGTAAGAAAGGTCTTCGAGGACTTCAGACCTGAGGTCCTGATCCATGAGGCCGCGCAGATCAAGGTCCCCAATTCCATCAAGGATCCTATCTATGATGCCGAGGTGAATATCCTCGGGACACTGAACCTGCTCGAGGCCTGCAGGGAATTCAAGGTGCGCAAGGTCATCTATCCGGCGACAGCCGCGATGTTCTCCGAACCGCAGTACCTTCCCATCGATGAGCTCCATCCCCTCAGCATGATGAGCGGGTACGGGGTATCGAAGCACGTCGTGGAGCATTACCTCGAGGTCTACAACAAGCTCTATGGAATCGACTATACGGTCTTCCGTTATTCGAACGTCTACGGGCCCAGGCAGGATTCCACAGGGGAAGGCGGCGTGGTCGCCATCTTCTGCGAGACGATGATCAAAGGGGTCGTTCCTGAAATCTATGGCGATGGGACACAGACGAGGGACTTCATCTATGTGAAGGATGTCGCCAAGGCGAACGTCGTCGCGATCAACGGCCTGGACAACAGCATCTATAACTGCTGCACAGGAGTGGAGGTATCCGTGAACGAACTCTACAAGACCATTGCAGGGAACCTTTCCTTCCACCATGAACCGATGATGAAGGCACCTCGTGAAGGTGATATTTATAGGACTTTCATGACCTATAAGAAGCTCAACGATGCCATCGGGTGGGCACCGAGCTATGACCTGGAGAACGGGGTCGAGGAGACCCTCAATTTCTACAGGAACAAACGGGGCTGACACGGCTTTCCCTGTATAGGAAATCCCTTTGAATACATAATGAAACGAATGGAATAACGTGTTGACAGTGTATGGTTTATCCCT
>DATISI010000027.1:0-4662 GCA_035581745.1 Clostridiaceae bacterium | reverse complement strand
GTATTCCCATGACTCGCTGAATCTCGAAGAGATGAGGGAGAAGGCGTGGGAGATCCTTCAGCCGATCCACTGGGAGAAACGGCATGAACTACTGGATGCCTTCGAATATGCCTATGCACATTCCATGGGATTGGGGGATGTCGCTGAAATCGCCCGGGCTGCCATTGAGGGAAGGGTGAAGTCCCTGCTCATCGAGTCCGAAAGGATTGTGCCGGGAAAAATCGATGCAGAAACCGGCAAGGTGGAATTCGGGAATCTGGAAGCACCTGGTCGGGATGATGTCCTGGATGACCTCGCTGAACTGACGCTGAGGATGGGCGGAGAGGTCGTGCTGATCCCGCAGGACAAGATGCCTGTCAAATCGGGTGTTGCAGCCATCCTGAGATCGTCACTGACACAGGATGTCAGCCTGGACCAGGAACAGTAATCGTGTGAGTCCTGATCACGGATCTTGCACAGTGTCGTGACCTGAAGTTTATCTATGACGCCGCAGGGTGGATTCGTCCACCCTGCGCTTTCATGACCTGAGGAATGCGGAGCGTATAGGCGTGGGCGGCCTTGACTTGTCTCCCGGGAGGCGATACGATACCTTAAGCGGGAAATGCAAGAGATGGCCCGTGAAGCCTGAAATCCCGACCGGGGTCAAAGGTGGATGGAGTCAGAAGGAAAGGAGGAAGGTATGGAATTCGGATGTAAAATCTGCGGAAGTGAGACAAGGGAAATCATCCATGAGAGGTCAGGCGTGCGGTATCACTGCTGCACGGACTGCGAATTCATCTCCATGGATGAATCCTTTCTCCTCACGGCAGAAGAGGAGAAAATGAGATATGATGCGCATGAGAATTCCCTGGAGGACCCTTCCTATGTCGACTATTTCAGGCGCTTCATCGATGCGGCGGTCAGGGATAACTGCAGGCCGGGAGGGCGGGGACTGGATTTCGGGAGCGGACCAAGTCCGGTGCTCGCAACCCTCCTCGAGCGGGACTATGGGCTCATCATGGACATCCATGATCCCTTCTACGCTCCGGAGAAGCCGTTTGTTGGGAAACGCTCTGACCTGGTGACCTGTACAGAGGTAGTGGAGCACCTTAGGGAACCTATAGCGTACTTCAGGATGTTCGAAGGGCTTCTGGAAGAGGACGGACTGCTTGCCATCATGACCTCCTTTCATCCGAGGGATGATGAGAAGTTCTTCAACTGGCACTACAGGCGGGATGCCAGCCATATCTCGTTCTATACCCTGAAGACCATGGAGCGCATCGCCCTGGAGACTGGTCTCAGGATTGTCTATACGGATGGGGAGAGGTACACGGCCTTCAAAAAAAGATAGGACTCATCCCGGGGGTATATAAAAGAAGAGATGGAGCGGGAAATATTGGTTTCCCGTTCCACCTCTTCTTTTTTCATCTATCTTTTAGGAGGATCTGCATTGCGTGTGGCGGATATTAAGGGGATGCTCATCAATCCTCTTCCGTTGGATATTTGAAGTCGTACGCTTCCCTCAGCGCGTCCACAATCTCGAGATAGTCCAGCGTGCTTTTATGGGTGACGAGCTCATACTCGAGCTTGTTATCCCTTACACACTGCGCGGCGGCCATGGCCTCGTACTCGAATCCGTTCTTGAGGAACGGTTCATGGAATTTGACCGGTTCTTTTCCATTGACGAAGAGTGTGGCCTGGTCCGTTCCCCATTTGCCTTCAATCTCGATCCTACCTTTGTCTCCAAAGACGACCTGTTTGAAGGGGATGTCCACCACCATGGAGCACAGCGCATCTGCGGTGGTGTTCCCGAGTTTCATGATCATGGAGAAGGTCTCGTCGACTCCCTCCTCCGTGAAGATTGCGCTTCCTTCGATGACATCGGGCTGCTTGTCCAGGATGTCTGTGATGAAATTCAGGCTGTAGACCCCGATATCGAGGAGTGCGCCTCCGCCGAGATGCGGTTTAAGCAGACGCTTCTGGTCCGGCTTCACCTCGAAGAACATGTTGGCTGAAACGAATAGTGGCTCCCCGATCTTTCCTTCCCTGAGCCATTCCTTGATTCTGGCCGTTACCGGCAGGCATTTCGTCCAGAAGGCTTCCATTGCGAAGAGGCCTTTCTCCTTCGCGAGGTCGAAGACCTCCTGCGCCTCCTCCCGGTTGATGGTGAAGGGTTTCTCCACCAGGATATGCTTGCCGTTCTTGAGGCAGAGCAGGGCGTTGTCCTTATGGAAGACGTGTGGTGTCGCGATATATATGATATCCACTTCGGGATTCTTTGCCAGTTCCTCATAGGATGCGTGTGCATACCTGAGGTTGAACTCCTTCTGGAATTTCGCCGCTTCCTCCTGGGTCCTTGACCCGCAGGCGGTGATCTCCACGCTGTCGATGATTTTCAGGGCTTCTGCGAACTCATGGGCGATGGAACCTGTTCCCAGAATTCCCCATTTGACCTTATCCATCTCTTGACCTCCTTCTCTTTCACATTTCTACCATGCAAATTATACGTGATAAATAAAAACCTGCCATATGGGCGGTGTGAATTTTCACTGAATTATGAGGGGCCAGAGAAATTGTGGAGAGCGGAGGGGTAAGGAGGCGTAGGAGGAAGGGCGCTGGAGATGGTATCTGGCGGTTTCGGCTGAGGATGAAAGAGAAAAGATCCGCTGAACAAGAAAAGACCTGGATCCTTCTGGATCCAGGCCTTCCTCTATTACGGGCGTTTTAAGCACCCGTCTTAAACCGTTTCCCGTGGTTTTGTTTAATTACATTGCCTGCTTGAACAGGTCTTTTACCTGCTGAAGTGTAGCAAGTCTAGGATTAGTGAACTGGCATGCATCGAGTTTCGCATTGGTAGCCATGACTTCGAAATCCTCTTCCTTAACGCCGAGCTGTGCAAGGCCTGTAGGAATGTTTACGGATACGGCAAGTCTCTTGATCGCGTCGATAGCGACCTGGCCGGCTGCAACTGTTGAAAGTCCATCAACCTTTTCGCCCATTGCTACTGCGATGTCCTTGAATCTCTCTGCCTTTGAAAGCAGGTTGTACTGGGATACTACTGGAAGCAGTATCGCGTTACAGACACCGTGAGGAAGATTGTAGAATCCGCCTAACTGATGAGCCATAGCGTGTACATATCCAAGGCTGGCGTTGTTGAAAGCCATTCCTGCAAGGAACTGAGCATATGCCATTTTTTCTCTTGCTTCTTTGTCTCCGCCGTTTCCGACAGCCTTTGGAAGATACTCAGCGATGAGCTTCATTGCCATAAGGGCTGCTGAATCTGTAAGCGGGTTAGCGATTGTGGATACATACGCTTCGACTGCATGAGTCAGCGCGTCCATACCTGTAGCTGCTGTCAAGGATGGAGGCATTCCCATCATCATGTCAGGATCGTTTATGGAAACCTTCGCGGTAACTCTCCAGTCTATGATCGCCATCTTGACTTTTCTGGAAGAGTCTGTGATGATACAGAAACGGGTCATTTCAGATGCTGTACCTGCTGTAGTGTTTACAGCTACGTAAGGAACGAAATCGTTCTGTGAAACATCAACGCCTTCGAAATCCTGGATTCTTCCGCCGTTTGATGCTACAAGGCCTATGCCCTTAGCACAGTCATGTGAGGATCCGCCACCAAGTGAGACGATAGCGTCGCACTTTTCGCTGTTCCAGACTTCAAGTCCGGCTTCTACGTTCTTGTCTGTTGGATTTGGCTCTGCTCCGTCGAAGATTACCGCTTCGAGTCCTGCAGCTTCCAATATTCCCTTAACCTGCTCGCCCATCCCCATTTTAGCAAGCATAGCATCGGTAACGATAAGAACTTTCTTACCGCCGAGAGCTTTCATCTTTGGTCCAACCTCATTGATTGTTCCTGATCCCAATAGGTTGACTGTTGGAATGAAATAAGCACTTGTCATTAATAACTCCACCCTTCTTTTTTTGATTACGAAAAAGTATCATGAGGAAACTATATCATGGAAAAAAAGGCGTTGCAAATCGTATGGGTATAAATATACGTAATATTGCGATAAATTCTTAACAATATCGTTTACAATGTATAATTATACATAGATTGGCGTAGTTATTCGTTTGATACTCAAAGAAACGTGATGAATTTGTTAATAAATGTAATCCATTTCAGAAAAATTTGTAAATATTTAGCAACATCGCAATAGTTAGATATTTAATAAACAAGATAGAAAACCCTGGAACCCGCACAGCTGAAGGGTTTTCACTATTTCTCCCTTAGAATTATCTTGCAATTCATAATTATTGAAGAAATTTCATTGTCTATAAAGTCTGTTAATTGAAATTTCAGGAGGGTGAAAACCCAGATTTCATCCGCATTGTAACGTTATAGAACAATAATTGCCCAGTACCCTGATTAAATGCAATTTGGTGATATTGTCTCATGCAGGCGGAATTTCATGCTTTGTTCCATTATGGAACTAAAATATGTCACTCATCTGTGAAATTCTTATTTTTCTGTATAAATGTATAATTGGCAGGAAACTTGCTATCTGCGGTCATTTGAGGCACCCAACACGTTTGTGGGCGTAAACCCTGAAATCCAGGCGCTGACACTAAAGAAGTCTGTATTTGTTTTCCAGGGAAAGGAAGCATATAATATGGATATAGTAAAAGTATGGAAGATAAGAACGGCAGGTCGTACGCGTACCCTATGTG
>DATISI010000026.1:0-8862 GCA_035581745.1 Clostridiaceae bacterium | reverse complement strand
AGAACAAGATTCGCATGGGGTCTTCAGGCAGATATCCAGGCACCTGATTTCGAGACGAGGATCGCCATCCTGAAGAAGAAGGCAGAGAACGACAACTACGTGGTTTCCAGTGATGTGCTGGTCTATATCGCAACCAAGATCAAGTCCAACATCAGGGAACTGGAAGGCGCGCTCATCCGAGTGATGGCCTATTCCTCCCTGACGAACAACAAGAACATCACCGTCGACCTCGCGGCCGAGGCCCTGAAGGATATCATCTCCTCGAACCAGACGAAGAGCATCACCATCGACCTGATCCAGGACGTCGTGGCGAACTACTACAACCTGACGATCCAGGAGATGAAGTCGCAGCGAAGGACAAGGAATGTCGCCTATCCAAGGCAGATTGCCATGTATCTTTCGAGGAAGCTCACCGACATGTCCCTTCCGAAGATTGGGGAAGAGTTCGGTGGAAGAGACCATACCACGGTCATCCATGCCTATGAAAAGATCTCCGAGGCGCTTAAAACCGATGATGCCCTCGTCGGAGCGCTGAAACTGATCAACAAGAAGCTGAACAGCCAGTAATCCACAATTTGTTAATATATCGTTCGAACAGGATGTTAACAAACTGTGATAATGCCAGGACCATCTAACACTGTGGATAAGTACCCCCTGAAAGTGTCGGAATATCCACATACTTTGGAAAGCTGGAGCTATTGCAGGAGAACAGGTTGCAGGGTTATCCACACCATACCGTGCCCTACTACTACTACCACTAATCCTATATATTATATTAATTATCTTAGGTGGATAGGGGACCTGTTGATGTTAATCCTTTTATCCACTATGAAACAATGTTACGTTAAATGAATTCAGGAGGTTTTGTTCATGCATTTTAGATGTGAAAAGAGAGATCTTGTAGAAGGTATCTCAACGGTACAAAAAGCCATACAGGGAAAGTCCACCATGCCTGTTCTGGAAGGGATCTATTTTGAGACAAACAGGAACGAGCTCATACTAAGAGGTACCGACATCGATCTCAGCATCGAGTCCAGAGTCCGAAGCAATATCCTTGAAGCGGGAAAGATTGTCATCGACTCCAAGCTCTTTGGTGAAATCGTCAGAAAACTGCCTAACAGCGAGGTGGATGTCGCCACATCGGAGAACAACACCCTGACCATCACCTGCGACAACTCGGTGTTCAACCTCCTCTATCTCAGCACGGAAGATTTCCCGGACCTTCCGCAGATCGAGAATGAGAACAGCGTGGAGATCAAGGAGTCCCTTCTAAAGAACCTTATTGTAGGAACGAACTTCGCTGTCGCGGTGGATGAGACAAGACCGATCCTCATGGGCGTCCTTTTCGAAGTGAAGAACAGTGTCCTCAACATGGTGGCCCTTGATGGCTACAGGCTGGCCCTCAGGACAGAGAACCTGGATTCTGTAGAGGACTTCTCCGTTGTCATCCCAGGAAAGACGTTAAACGAGGTCAGCAAGATCCTCAGCGACTCCAGCGACAACGTGAAGATCACCTTCAACGACAACCACATCATGTTCAAGATCAAGGACACGAAGATCGTCTCGAGGCTCCTGTCTGGAGAGTTCATCAAGTATGAGTCCATCCTTCCATCGGACCACAGGCTGAAGTTCTCCGTGAACAAGAGCCTGCTGCATGATTCCATAGAAAGGGCATCGCTGATGTCCAAGGATGGGACGAGCAACCTCATCAAGCTGAACATCGACAACAACATCCTGGTCATCACCTCAAACTCCCAGTATGGAAAGGTGAGAGAGGAACTCAGGATCGTCTCCAATGGGGACCCTATCGAGATCGCCTTCAACTCCAGGTACCTCCTGGATGTGCTCAAGGTCATGGACGAGGAGAGCGTGGTCTTTGAGATGACGTCGAGTGTGAGTCCTTCCATCATCAAGAACAGTATCCACGACAACTGCAAGTATCTGGTTCTCCCAGTAAGAATTGCGAGGTAGAGAAAAATGGATGTGAAGATAAACACCGAATTCATCAAGCTGGACTCCTTCCTGAAATGGTGTGGAGCGGTTGGTCTAGGCTCAGAAGCCAAGGCGTATATCCTTGAGGGCCTCGTCACGATCAACGGGGAAGTGGTCCTACAGAGAGGGAAGAAGGTATATCCTGGAGATGTTGTGGCTTTCAACGGAGAGACTTTCAAAGCCGTTAAAGAGGACAATTAGCTTCTAAGAAAAAATACCACATAGGAACTTTATGTTCGTATGTGGTATAATATATTGTAGGGGATTTTTATGAAAATACGTTATTTGAACCTGATGAATTACAGGAATTATGAAGAATTGAATATCGAGTTAAACGATGGTGTTAACGTATTTCAAGGTGAAAATGCCCAGGGAAAGACCAATATCTTGGAAGCGATGTATTACTGCGCCTTCGGCCGTTCCCATCGGACCACGAAAGACAAGGAACTTGTCAGATGGGATATGGAGAATGCGAGGATCCGTCTCTATGTTGAAAAGGAGAGGCTCGACAAACTGATCGAGGTGAACCTCCTGAAGGACGGACGCAAATCCATCGGGATCAACAAGATCAAGATCAAAAAAATCGGGGACCTTCTCGGAACGCTCAACGTCGTCATGTTCTCTCCGGAGGACCTGAAGATCGTCAAAGAGTCTCCGGTCTTAAGAAGGCGTTTCCTGGATATGGAAATCAGCCAGCTGGACAAGAAGTATTACAATTCCCTGATCATCTATAACAAGGTCCTGAACGAAAGGAACACCCTCCTGAAAGGGAGGAGACCCGACCACCACATCATGGATGTCTACGACGAGCAGCTTGCGGACAGCGGCGTATACCTCATCAGGCAGCGGCTGAACTATATCAGCATGCTGAATGCAGAGGGGAAGGGCATCCATAAGGAGATCACCTCCGAAAAGGAGGATATCGAATTCGTCTACAGGCCGAATGTGGAAATCTGCGATGACCTCAGGGAGAGATACCTTGAGGCGATGAAGACGAACAGGGCCAAGGATGTCGAAAGGGGAAACACCTCCGTCGGTGTCCACAGGGACGACTTCACCATCCATATCAATGGTATCGACACGAAGAGCTACGGATCCCAGGGACAGCAGAGGACAGCCGTTCTGACGATGAAATTCTCCTCCCTGGAGATCATCAAGAATATCAAAGGCGAGTATCCCGTCCTGCTTCTGGATGACGTCCTGTCGGAACTGGACCTGTCCAGGAAGAAGTTCATTTTGAAATCCATAGAGAATATCCAGACTGTGATTACCTGTACGGGGGTAGAGAACATTGAAGACTATCTGACAGGGAATTACAGGCTGTTTAATGTAAGGGATGGAGCCCTTCTTGAAGGAGAGGAATAAGATATGTTTTTACATCTTGGCGAGAATATCGTGGTGCCGCTGAAAGCGGTGATCGGCATATTTGATTTGGAGACCACCATGTACAGTTCCGATACGAGCCAGTTCCTTCGGCTTGCCGAAGAGGATGGATTTGTCGAGCGGATCAACAATGAGCAGCCCAAATCATTCGTGATAACTGAAATGGACAAGAAGTCAAAGATTTATCTTTCACCCATTTCATCCCGTACACTGACAAAAAGAACAGAATTGAACTATGAGGACTAAGGAAGGAGGACAATCAATATGACAGATTTGGAAAATATACAGAACTCCGCTAATTACGGGGATGAGAACATACAGGTACTTGAAGGTCTGGAAGCGGTAAGGAAGAGACCAGGAATGTACATCGGAAGCACTTCTTCAAGGGGTCTTCACCATCTTGTCTATGAAATCGTGGATAACAGCATCGATGAAGCCATGGCAGGCTTCTGCGACCATATAGAGGTCTACATCCATAAGGACAATTCCATCACCGTCGAGGACAATGGACGAGGAATGCCGGTTGGAATGAACAAGAAACTGGGGAAATCCTCAGTCGAGGTCATCATGACCGTGCTGCACGCCGGCGGAAAGTTCGGTGGCGGAGGATACAAGGTATCAGGAGGACTCCACGGAGTCGGTGCTTCCGTCGTGAATGCGCTGTCCGTTTCCTGTATCGTTGACGTCAAGAGGGACAACAAGCTGTACAGGATGGAATTCAAGCGAGGAATCCCCGTGGATGAGCTGCATGTCGTAGGAACGAGCACAGAGACAGGAACCAAGACGACTTTCGTTCCGGACAGCGAGATATTTGAAGAACTGGAATTTGATTTTGAAATCCTCTCAGACAGGCTGCGCGAGCTCGCCTTCCTGAACAAGGGAATCCGGATCACCCTCTATGATGAAAGGGATGAGAAGACAGAATCCTATTATTATGAAGGTGGAATAAGGTCCTTCGTGGAATACCTCAACAGGAACAAGGAAGTCCTTCATAAGGAACCCATCTATATCGAGGAGGAGAAAGACGGATACATCGTGGAAGTCGCCCTCCAGTACAATGACAGCTACAATGAGAACATCTTCACGTATGCGAACAATATCGATACCGCAGAAGGCGGAACGCATCTTGATGGATTCAAGCGTGCGCTGACAAGAGTCATCAATGACTATGGCAAACGTTTCGGCCACATCAAGGAGAATGACAAGAACCTTTCCGGAGAGGATATCCGTGAAGGCCTCACAGCGGTCGTCTCCGTCAAGCTCGAGAATCCACAGTTCGAAGGACAGACCAAGACGAAGCTTGGAAACAGCGAAGTGAGAAGCATCGTGGACAATGTGGTCGGGGCGCACGTCCAGACCATCCTCGAAGAGAACCCACAGATTGGAAAGACCATCATCGACAAGGGACTCATGGCCGCAAGGGCAAGGGAAGCTGCGAGGAAGGCCAGGGAACTCACGAGAAAGAGTGTCCTCGGAGGCGGAAGCCTGCCAGGAAAGCTCTCTGACTGCGCATCCAAGGATCCACTGGAATGTGAGATCTACATCGTCGAGGGAGACTCCGCGGGAGGATCCGCGAAGCAGGGACGTAACAGGCAGTTCCAGGCCATCCTTCCTATCCGAGGTAAGATCATGAACGTGGAGAAGCAGAGACTGGACAAGATCCTGGGCTCTGAGACGATCCGTTCCATGGTCACCGCATTCGGAGCAGGTATCGGAAAAGACTTCGACAAGGAGAAACTGAGATACTCCAGAATCATCATCATGACGGATGCCGATGTCGATGGTGCGCATATCCGTACACTGCTGCTCACCTTCTTCTACAGATACATGAGGGACCTTGTGGACTTTGGCCATGTCTATATCGCACAGCCACCGCTGTTCATGGTATCCAAGGGGAAATTCACGGAATACTCCTACTCTGAAAAGGAGCTGGAGGCATCCCTGGAGAAGATAGGCGGTAAGGACAATTCCGTCAACATCCAGCGTTACAAAGGTCTTGGAGAGATGAACGCGGAACAGCTTTGGGAAACGACAATGGATCCTGAACACAGAATCCTCCTGAGGGCTACGGTTGATGACGCCAAGGCTGCCGATGAGATCTTCACGATCCTCATGGGAGACAAGGTTGAACCACGAAGAGAGTTCATCGAGCGGAATTCCAAGAAAGTCATGAATCTGGACATATAGGAGGAGATTGAAAGAATGTATAACGAAGGTAAGGTTTTACCTATAGAAATACGAAAAGAAATGAAGACCAGCTATATCAACTACGCGATGAGCGTTATTGTTGGTCGTGCTCTTCCGGATGTCAGGGACGGTTTGAAGCCAGTACATAGAAGAATACTCTTTTCCATGCATGAATTGGGCCTGTACCCGGACAAGGGCTACAGGAAATGTGCGAGGATCGTCGGAGACGTCCTTGGTAAGTACCATCCACACGGCGACAGCTCGGTCTACGAAGCGCTGGTCAGGCTGGCACAGGATTTCTCCATCAGATACCTTCTGGTCGACGGTCACGGAAACTTCGGTTCCGTGGACGGGGACTCGGCGGCGGCGATGAGATACACAGAGGCGAAGCTGAACAAGATCTCTGTAGAGATGCTTCGCGACATCACAAAAGACACCGTGGACTTCACGGACAACTTCGACGGTGAAGAGAAGGAACCATCGGTCCTTCCATCCAGGTTCCCGAACCTTCTGGTCAACGGTTCCTCAGGAATCGCGGTCGGAATGGCCACGAACATCCCCCCTCATAACCTGAGGGAAGTCATCGATGGGGTATTGAACCTGATCGACGATCCGGATGTCACGGTACTGGAGCTCATGGGCCATATCAAGGGACCGGATTTCCCAACGGCAGGTTCCATCATGGGTGTTTCCGGAATCAGGGAAGCCTATGAGACAGGAAGAGGAAAAGTGCTCGTGAGAGCAAAGAGCGACATCGAGGAAGAGAACGGAAGACAGAAGATCATCATCACCGAGCTTCCTTATATGGTCAACAAGGCGAGACTGATCGAGAATATCGCTGACCATGTCAAGGATAAGAAGCTGATTGGAATATCCGACCTTAGGGACGAATCAGACAGGGATGGAATGAGGATTGTCATCGAACTGAAGAAAGATGCCAACGCCCATGTCATCCTGAACTATCTCTACAAGCATACCAAGGTGCAGGACACCTTCGGAATCATCATGCTGGCTCTGGTCGACAATGAACCGAAAGTCCTCAACTTAAGGGAAATGCTCGTCCACTACCTGAACTTCCAGAAGCAGGTCGTCACCAGACGATCCGCTTTCGAGAAGAACAAGGCGGAGGAAAGAGCCCACATCCTGGAAGGATTGAAGATCGCCCTCGACAATATCGATGAGGTCATCAAGATCCTGAGAGGATCAAAAACCACGGACATCGCGAAATATGAGCTGATGACGAGGTTCGGTCTTACCGACAGACAGGCGACAGCAATCCTCGACCTGAGGCTGAGAAGGCTGACAGGACTCGAAAGAGACAAGATCGAGGATGAATACACGGAACTCATGGCCTTCATCGCAAGACTCAATGAGATCCTGAACAACGAGGAGACACTCCTTGGGGTTATCAGGGAAGAACTCATGGAGATCCGTAACAAGTACGGGGACGACAGAAGGACGCTCATCGAGAAGAAGAGCGATGAGATAGACTATGAGGACCTCATCCAGGAAGAGGACGTCGTGATCACCCTGACCCAGTCAGGCTACATCAAGAGGATCCAGGCTTCAACCTACTCTTCACAGAAGAGGGGCGGACGAGGAATCCAGGCCATGGCGACCAAGGAAGACGATATCGTCTCCAAGGTATTCGTGACCTCGACCCACAGGAACCTCCTGTTCTTCACCAGCAAAGGAAAGGTATATAAGCTGAAGGCTTATGAGATTCCGGATGCAGGCAGGGCAGCGAAGGGCACGAACCTTGTGAACATCATCCCACTGGACCAGGATGAGAAGATCCAGGCGGTCATTTCCATCCAGGATATGGAACAGGCAGGATACCTGGTGTTCGCGACAGTGGATGGAATCGTCAAGCGTACCACGCTGGATGATTACTCCAATATCAGGAAGAACGGCCTCATCGCCATCAACCTGAGGGAAGGAGACGAGCTGCTCAACGTGAAGTTCACGAGAGGAGACGCCGAACTGATCCTTGTGACTCAGGATGGCTATTCCATCAAGTTCAGCGAGACCGATGTCAGACCAATGGGAAGGACGGCTTCAGGTGTGAAGGGAATCTCCCTTCGTACAGGAGATGCCTGTGTTTCCTTCGATATCGCTGTCCAGGATGAGGATCTCCTTGTCGTATCAGAGAGCGGACTCGGCAAGAGGACGCCTAATGATTCCTACAAGCTGCAGGGAAGAGGAGGCAAGGGTCTCATCGCCTACAAGGTCTCCAACAGGACTGGCTTTGTCGTAGGCGCGAGGTCATGCAGTCCGGAGGATGAGCTGATGCTCATCAATACGGATGGCGTGGCGATCAAGATCCGTGTCGAGGAAATCTCTGAGACATCAAGAAACACCATGGGTGTCAAACTCATGAAGACATCAGATTCGACGAAGGTCGTCTCCCTGACCAAGATCATCGCCTCACGCGATGAAGAGGGCCCGGAGGTAGAGGAAATCGACAGCGAGCAGCTGATCGAGAAGGAACTCGCGAATTCTGAGCTGACAGAGGTATAACCCATAAGACACGAACTCTATAAAAAAGTAGAACCGGAACGGCAACCAGCTGTTCCGGTTCTTTTTAGTTTTCATATTTAGCTACAATGACGCGCAATTTAGATAACTCTATGACAATATGGTCACTATTTGGTAATAATTAAACAAAAAAGAGAAACAATTTAGAGAATCGTTAAAGAGGAGAATTCGACCGTTTTATATCGAAAAGCATACAATAAATGAAGTTGTTCATAAATCGTTCGGAAATAGAGTGTTTTGACCCTCAAAGCTATTTGGAAAAATCAGTGTTTTATCATAAACCAGACCGTGTGTATCATCATGAGGAAAACAGAGGATAAACGAGATAAAACGCGTAAATTGCGTCCAGTGTGCTCTGATGCGGAATTATATGAATAGGGATGATAATTAAGATGATAAGATAATCCTTGTCCTCACAGAGAGGCAAACAAATAGTTCTTTGAAAATTAAACAGAAATAGGTAAAAACCACAGTAACTTCTTTTTTGAGTCGTAGCCCTTCGATATTGGTTCGAAGGCAAGATATGCCGTGCAGGAAGCTGCGAGGCAAGCTAGTTCAAACTTTTCAAATTGAGAGTTTGATCCTGGCTCAGGACGAACGCTGGCGGCGTGCCTAACACATGCAAGTCGAGCGGAGAGAGCATTTATGTTCTTTCAGCGGCGGACGGGTGAGTAACACGTGGGTAACCTGCCTCGAAATGGGGGATAGCCTTCCGAAAGGCAGATTAATACCGCATAACCTCGGATCTCCGCATGGAGGACC
>DATISI010000025.1:0-1599 GCA_035581745.1 Clostridiaceae bacterium | reverse complement strand
CAGTACGCTGGATGCGACTGCCGAAAGTGACCTTCAGGATCTTCCTGTGTCCGGCTTAAGGAAATGGAAAACCAGGAGACTGTCACAAAAGACGACTGCCCACGCAAACCCCCTCCGTGTGCCATCAAGTACGTGCGAAATAGGGATGACATCGGTTCATGGAAAAGAGGTTGCAGAGGGTAGTTTTTCATTTAGAAGATATTGTAACCATATTGTAACTATATTTTTATTCTATTCCGACCAGATTCCCAATTCCCTAAAGAGATGGATGCCGCTTTCTGAAGGCCTGTCATGAGACAGCCTGATTACCACGTGAAGGAGCAGTAGATTGATGGAGAAGATAAACGAGATCACCCAGGGCGTGAAGAGCGGCTGGGGGAATATAGACAAGAAGAAAAAAGGGACACTGATCTTCGCCCTGGCTGCGATGACCCTTTTCATCGCCTTCTATTCCTGGTACAACGGCAGGGTGACCTATGCCGCCCTGTTCACCAACCTCGACCTGAAGGACGCTGGAACCATCACAGCAGACCTTGACACCAAGCCCGATATCGCCTACAGGATCGAGAATGGCGGCAGGGACATCTTCATCGACGAGAAGCATGTGGACAAGTACAGGCTCGACCTCGCCATTAACGGGATGATGCCGCAGAATTCCACGGGCTTCGAGATCTTCGACGACATGGGGATGATGGTGACGGACGAGGACAGGAAGATCATGTACCAGCGTGCGCTGGAAGGGGAACTGCAAAGGTCGGTCATGTCCCTCACCGAGATCGCAGCGGCAAGGGTCCATCTCGTCATGAGCAGGGACAGCATCTTCGATGCGGAAAGACGGGAGGCTTCAGCCTCAGTCGTCGTGGAAATCAGGAAGGGAGCAAAACTCACCGAAGATGCGGTAAGAGGGATTGTGGCCCTTGTTTCTGGTGCAGTGGACAATCTCCCGGAGAACAAGGTGAAGGTCATCGACACCTCAGGGAATGTGCTGAACCTCGGGATGGCATCCGGGACGGTAGCCTCAGGGCTCGAGCTTCTCGGGAAACAGAGCGAGATCAGGAGCGGGTTCGAGTCCACCTTAAGCAGCAACATCTGGGGTCTCCTGGGGCCGGCTTTCGGACCGGACAAGATCAAGGTGAGCGTCTTTGCCGACCTGGACTTCGATGCGGAAGAGAAGACGGTCATCAGCTATGCGGATCCTGTGATCCGGAGCGAGCAGAAGAGCGCGACGGGATCTGGCCTGAAGGAAGACGACATCATGGAGGAGCCCATCGGAGATAATGTCCAGAACGTATTGGACGGCGATGGGAAGGACGGCCTGGCCTCCTTCGACGGGACGGTCAACTATGAGCTGACCGAATCGAGGACAAATACCGTCAGAGCACCGGGCAAGGTCAGGAAGATCTCCACGTCCGTCCTCTATGACGGTAACCTGACGGAAGCACAGATGGCCAGCATCCAGAACCTGGTGGCGACAGCAACGGGCTTCGACCAGGCCAGGGGAGATTCCATCAGCGTCGAAGGCATCGTCTTCGACAAGACCTACCAGGACGAGCTTGACCGTGAACTCGAGGCGCTGCGGGCAGCACAGGAAGCCTCCAG
>DATISI010000024.1:0-4940 GCA_035581745.1 Clostridiaceae bacterium | reverse complement strand
CGGGTGGCGGTATATTGGGCTTAGAGCGATTATGGCGGGCATCCAGGAGATGACTGTCAACAAGGAGGAAGAGAATGGAGAATCTGATTACGGAACGCCTGATCATCCGACCGTTCCAGGAGAAGGACTGGAAAGACCTTTTCGAGTACCTTTCCTACGAGGAAGTCGTGCGGTTCCAACCTTATGGAACCCTGTCTGCTGAGCAGGCAATGAAAGAAGCGGCCGACAGGACTCATGACCCTTCGTTCCATGGGGTCTGCCTCAGGGAGGATGGGAAACTGGTCGGAAACCTTTATCTCCATCAGGGAGGATTCGGGACCTATGAACTGGGCTATGTCTTCAACCGGTCCTACCAGGGCAGAGGCTATGCCACGGAAAGCGCTGAGGCCCTCATGGACCATGCCTTCAGCAGCCTGGGTGCGAGGCGGGTCATCGCGATGTGCAATCCGCTGAACGCATCCTCCTGGAGACTTCTGGAAAGGCTACATATGAGGCGGGAGGGGCATCTGGTCCAGAATGTCTCCTTCAAGACCACGGAATCGGGTGACCCCATCTGGGCAGACACCTTCCTGTATGCCATCCTGAAACCGGAATGGGAGGCTTTGCGGTCTGCAGGCAGGACAGGAAACAAGAATATACAGGCCTAATCTTTCTTTGACGGATCTTGGAAGCCACACAGGTGGCTTCCTTTTCGCTTCCTATAGAAATTACCCCTCCTTACCCCTGCACCTTCCTTTCCCTGTCCACTCCACTCCTCTTCTCTCTTTTCTTCTTCTTCGCAGTCCAAAATCCTCTTATATCCCTAACAGAATGCTGGCATCAAAACACCCCAGATACCTGATCCGTACTGCCATAATCTGGTCGTTCGCTTCTCAAGAATTGGCTTCCTTGCTTTCTTTTCCCATGGATTTTGAGAAACGCGCCTCTTGTGGTAAAATATAAGGTGGCATTCAATGGAACAGGCACGCATTTTCTCCCTTTCTTCCTTTAAAGGGAGGACGGACAGCACAGCCTCCGATTACCATGCGATGCAGAAGGAGAAAGTAATGGTCTTTACCCGAAAATATCTTGTCGACCTCGCAGGAGACAGCACTGTCTACTACAGGGGCGTCGATTACTATAATGAGAAGAGAGTCAAAAGCATAAACGTCAATGGCACGGAGATCCGGTCCACCGTGAAGGGTGCCATACTATATAACACCTATATGGAAGTCGCAGAATCCGGTGAGGAGCTCGAGGACTTCTATTGCTCGTGCCCAGCCTACGATGCTTCAGGTTTCGCCTGCAAGCATATCGTCGCGACCCTCTTAAGCCTCGGCAACGTCGAACTTGGCGCCCAGCGCTCCATCTTCCGTCAGAGCGAGACCCTCCGGGGTGAACCGGAGAAGGATACATTCAGGACGGCGAACCGCCTCCTGGACATCTTCACTGCGCCTGAAGAACCCGAAGATGAGGTGGAGGACATCGATGTCGAGGTCTACATCGAAGAGGATGACAGCATCGGCGCTTTCCACTACCTGAGGCTCCGGACCGGATCCCACAAGCTCCTCTTCGAGAAGAACCTCGATTCCTTCCTGCGCGCATACGGGAACGGCACCTACCAGGTGAAAGGCCCCTACAAGCGCCTCCTCGACTACCTCTACGGCTTCTACGAGGCTGACCACAACGCCTTCCCTTCGGTTTCCCCGGGAGCTTCAGGCGCGAGGAGCCTCCGTGGCGACAAGTTCATCCTGACGCCGCACTGCTTTGGCAGGGTGCTCCATATCCTTGAAGGAGAGACCGTCTTCTTCACCAACCCCTTCATCGACCGGTACAAGGGGGTCAGGAAGGAAGCTGTCGTCGTGACCTGCGAATCTCCTGAGGTCGCCTTTGAAGTGAGCGACCAGACCAGGAACCTGGAGATGCGGATCACCGGGCTTGAGACGTACACCTTCCTCTCCAAGAGTCCCGCGATCTTCTACAGGGCGGGCAGGCTCTGCATCGCGCCGAAATCGGCCCAGCAGGCTGTGATCTCCCTTCTTGAGGTCTGCCAGAACAACGAGGAATCGAAATTCCTCATCCCCAACGACATCAAGGAGGACTTCCTCTCGAGCGTCGTTCCGGAACTACGGAAGACCGGTTCCATCACCTTCGATGAGACCCTGAGGGACAATATCGTCAAGGAGGACCTGAGACCGGAAGTCTATCTCGACTTCGCCGAGAACAACATCACGGCGACCCTGAAGTTCCAGTACGGTCCCTATACGGTCCGGGAGAACAACAACACCACGGTGAAGGACGAACTGGGCACCGAGGTGGTGCTGCAGGACATCGACAAGATCATCATCAGGGACTACAAACGGGAGGCCTCCATCATGGCCATCTTCGAGGACTATGACTTCAGGATCAACAGGGACCACATGTACCTGGACCAGGACGACATGATCTACGACTTCATCCACAGCGGGCTCGTCTTCCTCATGGAGAAGGCGGAGGTCTACTACAGCGAGGCTTTCGAGCGCATCTCCGTGAAGCGGGATGTCAGCCCGGGAATCTCCGTCTCCTCGGGAGAGGACATGAACTTCCTCGACTTCACCTTCGACCTTCCTGAAGGCATCACGACATCGGAACTCCTGACCATCCTGAAGGAGAGCAAATCGACGAAGAAGTACCATCGGCTGAAGGATGGATCTTTCGTTAACCTCGAGAACAGGAGCCTCGACATCCTGTCGAACCTCCTGGGTTCCATGGACGTCAAGGACAAGGACATCCTTTCCGGGAACATCCGTCTTCCGAAATACCGCTCCCTCTTCCTCGAGGAAGCCCTGAAGGATGCGCCCATGACCTACAGCCGTGACCGCTATGTCCGGGAGATGGCGGACAGGATCAAAAATCCGAAGGACCTCGACCTCGAAGTGCCGGACGTCATCACAGGGACACTGCGCGACTATCAGAAAGTTGGCTACAAGTGGCTGAAGATCCTTGAAGCCTATGGCTTCAGCGGGATCCTCGCAGACGACATGGGCCTTGGAAAGACGCTCCAGGTCATCACCCTCCTCTCCCATGAGAAGGAACGCACCGGGCTCCCCTCCCTTGTCGTCGCACCGACCAGCCTGGTCTACAACTGGAAGGCGGAAATCGCCCAGTTCAACGGGAACCTGAAGGCCCTCATCATCGACGGGCTGAAAGGGAAACGCGAAGAGCTGCTCGCGGGGATCGAGGACTACGACATCGTCATCACCTCCTACCCGCTCATCCGGAACGACCAGGCCCTCTACGCGGACCTCTCCTTCAACTATGTCATCCTGGATGAGGCCCAGCACATCAAGAATCCGGTGACTTCTGCCGCGAAGAGCGTGAAATCGCTGAAGGCCCTGCACCGCCTCGCCATGACCGGAACCCCCATCGAAAACACCCTGACAGAGCTCTGGTCGATCTTCGACTTCCTCATGCCAGGCTATCTCTACTCGCACAAGAAGTTCGTCGAACGCTACGAGAAGCCCATCATCATGGAGAATGACGAGAAGGCCCTGAAAAGCCTCATCAGCCATGTCCGGCCCTTCATTCTCAGGCGCATCAAGAAAGACGTCCTGAAGGAGCTTCCGGACAAGATCGAGACCCGGCTTGTCGTGGAGATGGGAACGGAACAGAAGAAGGTATACCTCGCGAAACTGGAGGAAGCGAAAGCGGAACTCAAGGCCGGAATCTCCGAGACAGGCTTCGCCAGGAACCATATCAAGATCCTCTCCCTCCTCACGAGGCTGCGTCAGACCTGCTGCCATCCTTCCCTGCTCATGGACCACTACAAGGGAGGAAGCGCAAAGCTCGACGCCCTCATGGAGCTCCTGGACGAGAGCCTGAAAGGCGGGCACAAGGTGCTCATCTTCTCCCAGTTCACCTCCATGCTCGCGATCATCCAGAAAGCCCTGAGGAAAAGTGGTTACGACTACCTGTATCTCGACGGCTCCGTGGTCTCCAAGGACAGGATGGACCTCGTGAACGCCTTCCAGAACCGGGAGAAGGATATCTTCCTGATCTCCCTCAAGGCCGGAGGAACCGGACTGAACCTGACGGAAGCGGACATCGTCATCCACTTCGACCCATGGTGGAATCCCGCTGTGGAGGAGCAGGCAACAGACCGCGCCCACAGGATCGGCCAGTCGAACCGTGTCCAGGTCTACAAGTTCGTGACCTCAGGGACCATCGAAGAGAAGATCATCGCCCTCCAGGACCGGAAAAAGAACATCATCGATTCCGTCATCAAACCGGGCGAGACCATGCTGAACAAGCTCAGCGAGCACGAGATCGAAGACCTCTTCGAAATCGGCTAGCGCTCCGCCGTATTCACCCACCATCCACATGGATTTCAAATATGTAGGACCGCCTGCAGAGGATGCGGGGGCCATAAGGAGAAAAAATATGCTGACCAAATTCTACCTTTCCCAGGGAAAAGGCAAAAAAGCCGAAAAAGGGCATCCCTGGATCTATACCGACGAGATCGAAGGTTTTGAAGGGGAATACGTGAATGGCGACATCATCGAGGTCTATGCCAAAAGGGGCTACTTCATCGGCAAGGGTTTCATCAACGATGCCTCCAAGATCGCCATCCGCCTGATGACCAGGGACAAGGACGAGGATATCGACTACGAGTTCCTGAGAAGGAAGCTGAAGCTCGCTTTCGACTACAGGAAGACCGTCATCGATTTCTCCTCCTGCAGGGTGGTCTTCGGGGAATCTGACTTCCTTCCCGGCCTCACCATCGACAAGTATGAGGACTACTACGTCATCCAGAGCCTTGCGCTTGGGATCGACCGCTTCAAGATGGACATCGTCGATATCCTTGTGAAGGAATACGGCGCGAAGGGCGTCTACGAGCGCAGCGATGTGGCGGTGAGGAAACTCGAGGGCATGGAGCCCTTCAAGGGCTTCCTGACGGAACCTTTCGACACGAACATCCAGAT
>DATISI010000023.1:0-3224 GCA_035581745.1 Clostridiaceae bacterium | reverse complement strand
GAATCGGAGGAAAGACGCTATTCCATTGCGGTGATTGTTCGAAGAATCGTGTGAATGTCTCAGGTCATCAGGGACACATTTGAGGACTTCATAGGATGGGTGCGTATTCTGTTGAGGGACTAGGGGATACCTTTTCCCGAGAGCTGTTCAATGCCGCCTTTGCCACTGAGCTGTGAAAATCAGGCTTGGGATGAAATTTTAATCCTATTTTACTTTTTGTCTGTTATGATGGCTTTAGAGACGGATTTTGATTCGTAGCAGAAAGGAGGATCACATGGATATATTGAATGTGGTGAAGGAAGTCATCAACCTTACTGAAGAAGAAGTCAGGAAAATGGATCCGATCAATATCATGCTCATCGGAAAAACAGGGGTAGGCAAAAGCACCCTGATCAATAATGTCTTCCGGGAGAATCTCGCAAAGACAGGGGTGGGAAAACCCATCACGAAACATCTGAAGAAAATCAGCAAGGAAGGTGTCCCCATCAACCTCTATGACACCAGGGGGCTTGAACTTGATGCACAGGTCCAGAATGAGGTGAAGAAGGAGATCGATGAGGAAATCGCGAAAATCAGCACTTATGCCGGCGAAAGGGACAAGATCCACATCGTCTGGTTCTGCATCAACGCCACTTCCAATCGGTTGGAGAACTTCGAAGAAGAATGGATCAAGGAACTGAGCGAGAAGCTCCCTGTCATCGTCGTGCTCACACAGAGCTTCGACAAGGACAGTTCACAGGAATTCAAGCAGTATATCGAGAATTTGGGACTAGATATCGAAGGGGTGGCAAGGATCATCGCGGCTCCGTATAATTTCGGGGAATTCAAGGTTCCTGCCTACGGACTGGAGAACCTTGTGGACATGACATTGAGAGCGATCCCGGAAGGGGCTGAAACGGCTTTTATCAACGCCCAGAAGGTTAATATCGAAAAGAAGGCAGAGTACGCAAGAAAGTGGGCAAAGGGCTTTATTGCAGAAACCTTCATGGTGGGCTTCACACCAATTCCTTTTGCGGATGCACCGATTCTTGCATCCAGCCAGGTGGCCATGATCGCGAAGATCACGAGCATTTTTGGCATCTCCATGAACAGAGGGATGATCACATCCATCGTCTCCTCGGCAGCCGGGGTCACCGGAGCCGTCTTCACCGGCAGGACCATGGTGACGAACCTCCTCAAGTTCATCCCAGGAGCAGGGACCTTCGTTGGAGGAATCATCTCCGGGACGACAGCCGCCCTTATCACCTCAGCACTGGCGTATGCCTACATCAATGTCATGATCAAGGTCGCGACCAGCGAGTATACCGGGAAACAGATCGAGGAGAATGAACTCATGACGCTCATGCGTACGGAGATCAGGAAGCAGCTCGACACGATGAAGGACAAAGATGGAAAGGGGCGATAAGATGTTCACGCGATCAAGACGGATCCTTCGGGTGACCCTTCTCCTTGGTCTTGCCATTTTCGCATACGGCCTGTACAGCGACAACCGCATCCTTACCTTTGGCGGCGCTGGTCTGATGGGTTTTGAGATGCTGATCCAGCCCTTCTTCCTCAGGTGCCCACACTGTGGAAAGCCGACCAGGCTGTCCGATACGAAAACCTGTCCACATTGCAAGGAAAAGCTGTGATCACTCACAGCTTTTCATACGTTATATCATTCATTTTCATCAGTTCCACGGCGTAATCATCGACCCTGTAGGCTTCATGGTAGATGATCCTCACGATTCCTGACTGGATCAGGGCTTTCGTGCAGTTCAGGCAGGGGAAGTGGGTCACGTAGATTGTCGATCCCTTGAGGGGGATGCCTTCCTTCGCACAGTAGGAGATACAGTTGAGTTCCGCATGCAGGGTGGCGATGCAGTGTCCATCACGCATGGTGTGCCCGATCTCGTCACAGTGAGGGGTCTTGCTTCCCACACTGCCGTTGTACCCCGTCGCGATGATCCTGTTGTCCTTGTTCACGATGACCGCGCCTACGTTCGCCCTGTCACAGGAGGAGCGCTCAGCGGCGAGCTTCGCGAGATTCATGAAATACTCGTTCCATGACTGCCTGACCTTTTTTGGCTTGTCGCTTTTGACCAGTTCGTAGCTTCTCATTTCTTCACCTCACAGACCATTTCCCGGTGGGGGATATCGTCCTCATCATATTGTTCTTTCTCCGTCAGACGGAATCCGAGTTTCTCATAGAATCCGATGGCCTGCACCTGCGCGGAAATCTTCACGGCTGTCTCCCCGGATGCGGACAGGTCTTCCAGTGCCTTCTCCACGAGGATCTTTCCATAACCCCTGTTCCGGAAAGCGGAAAGGGTCACGATCCTGCCGAGGGAAGCGTAAGGATATGCGACACCTCTCGGGACAATCCTTGCGTAAGCCACAATCTGACCATCCTCCATGATGTAGATATGCCTCGAGGCCTGGTCACGGTCGTCCAGGTCCATATAGGCGCATTCCTGCTCGACGATGAAAACCTGCTGCCTCACGCGAAGCAGAGCGTATAGGGTATGCACGTCAAGTTCATCAAAATCACGGATCACAATCTCCATGTGGTCATCACCCCGGTTTCTATTATTTGTCGGATTATATACTAAATATTAACAATAATCCGATGCAAAAGCCATAAAATATTAAATGACTCTAATTTAAATATGTTAAAATTGATTCAAGAGAGAGAAAGAGAGGTGTGCACATGGCCAATATCGACTTGAAGGAACTCCGTAAGGAGAAAGAGGAACTGGTGGTCAAGGCGGGATATCTGCAGCGACTGATGGTGACGAAGAAGATTCCTGTCATGGTGGTGTTCGAAGGTGTCCACGCGGCAGGGAAGGGCAGACTCGCCAATGAACTCCTGCTCGCGTTCGATGCGAGGTATACGGATTTCTATTCGACACACAAACCGACGATGGAAGAGCTTCGCAGGCCGCTCCTATGGCAGTATTTCGTCCATACTCCCGTGTATGGCAACACCAATATCTATTATCGCAGCTGGTATTCCCTTTATATCGCCCTGCTCAATGACAAGATCGAATTCAAGAAGTATGAGGACAAGAAGAGCCTGGTCAAGGAAATGCTCGATTTCGAGCGTGCCCTCCATGCGGACGGAACGGTGCTGATCAAGTTCTACGTCTCCATCAGCAAGGAGAAACAGCAGGAGCATATCCAGAAGATGTGGGGGAATCCAAGGACAATGTGGAAAGCCCAGGAATATGACAAGGACAATGATG
>DATISI010000022.1:0-7105 GCA_035581745.1 Clostridiaceae bacterium | reverse complement strand
TCTTCCATGAAGGTGTTGATGTCCTTGAACTGCCTGTATACTGAAGCGAACCGGACATAGGCCACCTCGTCGATGTCCTTCAGGTGCGCCATGACCATTTCCCCGATTTCAGAGGTTGAGATCTCAGAGATCATCTTGTTGGAGATCGTCCTTTCAATGTCAGAAGCGATATCCTCGATCTGGGACCTTGAGACCGGCCGTTTCTGGCAGGCCCTGATCAGACCCGTGATGATCTTGTTCTTGTCAAAATTCTCCCTGCTGTCATCTTTCTTGACCACAAGGATGGGGATATCCTCGACCTTCTCATAGGTCGTGTATCTTTTGCCGCAGGAAAGACACTCTCTCCTTCTTCTTATCGCGGAATTGTCTTCGATTGCTCTCGAATCTATCACTTTGCTTTCAGCATACGCGCAAAAAGGGCATTTCACTCTTCGTCACCTTCTTTTATTTATATCGGTTTCTTAAGAAGGCAGGAATCTCAAGCTGGTCTCCAGCGCTATCGAACCTTGGTTCAGCGGCGACTTCAGCCTTCTGGACCTCAGCGGCCTTTGCAACCACTTTCTCTTCTTCTTTGGCATATACCTTCACTTCATCAAAGCCGGTGGCGATGACGGTGATCTTGATTTCGTCCTTGAGGGATGGGTCGATGACCGCTCCGAAGATGATATTCGCTTCCGGATCCGCTGCGTCTTTCACAACTTCCGCTGCTTCATTCACTTCCATGAGGGACAGGTCCTCTCCGCCGGTGACGTTGATCAGGATGCCTGTAGCCCCATCGATCTTGGTCTCGAGGAGTGGGGATGAGATCGCTGCACGAACGGCCTCGACCGCCTTGTTCTCTCCCTTGCCATATCCGACGCCCATGTGCGCCAGGCCTTTGTTCAGCATGATGGTCCTGACGTCATTGAAGTCAAGATTCACGAGACCATTGTCTGTGATAAGGTCCGTGATTCCCTGGACACCCTGTCTCAGGACATCGTCCGCCTTCTTGAACGCTTCCTTGAAGGTCGTACGCTTGTCGACCATCATGAGCAGTCTCTCATTCGGGATCGTGACGAGGCTGTCTACCATCTCTTTTAGCTTCTGGATTCCATTCTCTGCATTCTTCATCCTGGTCTTTCCTTCGAACAGGAATGGCTTTGTGACCACACCTACGGTAAGGATTCCCATGCTTCTTGCGATTTCAGCGACGATTGGTGCTGCACCTGTTCCTGTGCCACCGCCCATTCCGGCAGTGATGAAGACCATGTCCGCACCCTTCAGCGCTGACATGATTTCTTCCTTGGATTCTTCAGCGGCCTTCTCTCCGATTTCCGGATTGGCACCCGCGCCAAGACCCTTGGTCAGTTTCTCACCGATCTGGATCTTATGGGTGGCATTGGATGATAATAATGCCTGTTTATCTGTATTAATCGATATAAAGTCCACATTTCCTAACCCTTCTGTGATCATCCTGTTGACTGCGTTGTTTCCACCGCCGCCACAGCCGACAACTTTTATCTCAGCTGGGCCTACTACATCAAAATCAAAATCTAACACGAATCTTCCCCCTTGCTATTTACCAAAAATATTTTTAATCTTTTCAAATATAGAAACTCTTTCTTCTGCCGACACCTCATACTCCGCATCTTCCGTTCCGCGCTCATCCTCGTCCGTCAACTTGCCATAACCTTTTCGGAAGTCATACTTGTGTTTCTCGAAGAATTCCTCTTCCTTGAGGAAACTCCCCTTGGATTTGGAAAGCTGTGTCTCATCTTCACTGAAGTCATTCTCCAGAAGCTTCTTATAATGTATGGTATGGAGCACATTATAGGCGATTCCGCTGGATTGGACGGTAAAAATACCGTTATTCATAATTATATCAGAAGTCATATAGTTTGTGGACTTATTTGAGGTCCATCCACATAAATTTTTGACATCATCAAAACCACAGAATCCCCCACCATACCATACCACTTTGTCAACATCGTCATATTCCGGTGATTTTCGCATCTCCGCGTCGATATAACCGCTTATCTCTTCCATTCTGGCCATCACGACCTGCTTCACGAGATCGTACCGTTCGTCTTCTTTCGTGAGTGTCCCTGCCCCGAAATGCTTCTTCAGGTTTTCCGCTTCGAGCAGGGAGATTTTCAGGACGATGGAGAGGTCTTTCGTGATATTGCGTCCGCCAAGGAGGATAGTGCCCGTACGAAGGATCTTGTCATCCTTGTAGAGGGTGACCCTCGAGCTGTTGGCACCTGTATCCACGAGGAATGTCCCGTTGATTCGGTCGTTCCTCGCAAGAAGGAGGCTCGCCGCAGATTCGGAAGCGAGTCCTGTGCCGATGACACGGACCCTTGCGATGGTCGCCGCTTCATATAGCGCTTCGACATAGTCCCTTTTTGCCACGACGACCTGGGCCTGGATCTCCAGAAGGTTTCCCTTCACGCCAATAGGGTTCCTGTAGGCGGTGTCGTCGATGTGGTACTTGGGGATGATGATATCCACGATTTCCTCATCCGACGCAAGCGGGATGAGCTGTGCCATGTCGATAGCCCGGTCGATGTCGCTCTCCGCCACGACATCACCCTTCACCGCACAGGAACCTCGCGCTGAGGTGACCCTTGCGAATTCCGTTGGAATATTGATATATACAGAGTTTATATCCCTGGATACCTTATTCTCTAAAATCTTGATGACATTCTTGATGGAATCCCCTAACGCCACAGTGTCAGTCACGCCGTCTCGGGTAACCCCTCTGGATTCCACCATCGTCCCATAAAGGGTATTCTCGTCTTTTGTGGACAGCATTGATGCCTTCAGATAATGCGTCCCGATGTCTAGTCCAACTACGTTGTAATCCTTGGTCAATGGAGTATTCCTCCTTTTCCTCACTTTTGTTATCGATATGCTTACATTATACAGAGTAAAAAAACAAATTTGTAACAAATCACAGAAAGTTTACGAAATTATTTTACAAGTGATGTAAAAAGTTCAGAACAAGTTTACATCACTTCTGAAGGGATCATAACGTGGTGTTGAACCCGGCTCCTGAGACCTCAGAAACCGTATTGACGGATAGGAACGCGCCTGAATCCTTTTCCTCGATGAAAAGCTTGAGCTTGATGAATTCCCTTCTGGTCAGGATGGAATAGATGATTTCGGTATCCATTCCGGAATAACCGCCTCTGCCCTTGATCAGCGTCGCTCCCCTGTTCAGATGGTTCATGATGTAGTCCATGATGAGCGCTTTCTCGCTCGCGATGACCATGACCTCTTTCCGGGAGGAGAATCCATCGATGACCTTGTTGATCACCGCACCGCAAAGGTAGACGGAAAGGAGCTGGAACAGCCCGATCTCGACACCAAAGGCTGTCATGGAGAAGAAGGTGACCACAATATCCACGAAGACGATGGATGCGACCTGCTCATAGTGAAGGTATCTGTTGATGATGGTTCCGATGAGACTGGTGCCCCCAATGGATGCTCCCCGGTTGAGGATGATCCCCACGCCTACACCCATCGTCACGCTCCCGAATATCGAAGCGAGCATGAGGTTCTCCGTCAGGACGCCGAGGGGAAGGAACCTCTCCATGACATAGACCATGACCGACAGTCCAAGGGAAGCATACAGTGTCTTCTCCCCAAAACTTTTCCCGAGCATCAGGAATGCCGCACCAAAAAGTGCGACGTTGAGGAGAACCATGACGATTCCTGTCGGGAACCCCGTGAAACTGTTGATGATGAGGGCGATACCCTGGACTCCGCCTGCGGCCAGCTTGTTCGGATTGAACATATACACGATGGCCGCTGCGGTGAGCACCAGTCCCATCGTGATCAGCATGTAGTCTTTCACGACACTTTTTTTCTTCCTGCCTGTCTTATACACGATTCTACCCCGTTTCCCGTAAGATTTGATGACCTCCTGGTCTCCGGATGGCATCTCTTCCATCCCGATATCCCCATAGATTAATATACCTTTTTTGAAGCGGATAATCCATAGCTTTAGAGGAAACTTTGTCACAATCCAGACAATGTTCAGGAATC
Source organism: Clostridiaceae bacterium (assembly GCA_035581745.1). GTDB lineage: Bacteria > Bacillota > Clostridia > Clostridiales > Clostridiaceae > Youngiibacter. Next base: position 3,076 of record DATISI010000022.1, on the reverse strand, counting down.
TTTCCGAAGACGGCAAAACCCCCAGCTGCCCCGGACGGTTGTCTTTTCCGGGTGGACAGCTGAGGGTTTTGATTCTACTGCATCGGTCTACGGACATGCCGATTCGCATGGATTTCCTATGCCCTGAATTTCCGTTCATTCATCATTTCGACAGGCTTGGAATCCTTCTTCTCCACTTCCGAGAGCTTCATGCTCCTGGTGTGTTCAGTGTGGACCCACGTCTTGGAATCCTTATGCATGATTCCAAGGACCGCGATGGGAATCCAGGTCAGGAAATAGAGCGGAAAGACCACAAAGCTCTTCAGAGACCTGAAATCCAGCTTATGGTCGAGATGGAGCAGGAACGGGAAGTACAGGACCTGAAGGACCAGATACAGCGCGACCACGTACATGAAAGGTTCCGGTCCTGAACGCATGACCTGGGCCAGGGTATTGCTGAGATAGGCATAGGCATTCCCGAAATTCAGGATATAGACGTTGATGAGGTTGAGACCGATGATGATGAGGTAGATGGGCTGTGCGGAATAGAGCGCACAGTCGAAAGCGGCCAGATCGAACTCAGTGACCGCTTTTTTCATGAGTTTCATGAAATACCTGGTATAGACATCCGCATACCCCTGCATCCATCGCCGTCTCTGTGCGATGGACTGCTTCAGTGTCAGCGGCTTTTCGTCATAGATGACAGCGTCATGTGCCCAGCCTACCTTATAACCGTTCAGGATCAGCTTGCAGGTGAACTCCAGGTCCTCCGCAAGACAGTTCGCCTTCCAGCCGTATTTCTTCAGGATCATGGTGTCGATCGCGAACCCTGTACCATTGATCTGGGAGGAAAGGCCCAGGTTATGCCTGGAGAGCTTCAGCATCCGGTTCGAGATCCAGAACTCCAGGGAGTAGGCGGCGGTGATCACAGTGTCGAAAGGGTTCTTGGAATCGAGATAACCCTGCACGGCATGGTAGCCTCGCAGCAGATGGTCGTTCATCTCGAAGAGGAAGTTCTCTGAGACGAGGTTGTCCGCATCGAGGACAACCACCGCATCATAGTCCCGCTTCAGCCTGAACAGGCGGTCAAAGAACCAGTCCAGGGCGTATCCCTTTCCTACCTCATCCCTGTTCTCACGGATATGGACATTCGCACCGGCTTCCTTGGCCAGTTTCGCGGTGTTGTCCGTACAGTTGTCCGCGATGACGAAGACGTCATAGAGTTCAGGCGGATAATTGAGTCCGCATACGCTGTGGATGATGTTCTGGATCACCTTTTCCTCGTTATGGGCCGCAATCAGTACTGCGAAGGACTTCTGCGGCTGGAATTTCACCTTTCTCTTCTTTCGATAGGTCCCGAAGAACGAGATGAGAAGATGATAGGTAGAAAGTCCTATGGCCAGCTTACCTATGATGTTGAATATAAAATATATGCCACTGTAAATCAGTTCCATAAAAACCTCCACCTGTCTGATATTTGTCCTGTCCTGATTATGATAGCCCTTAAACCTATACGCCGAATGAAGATAGTATTAAATGATTCTAAATTATTGGCCTGAACCATGGATTCTCATGGTCCCAGGCGACATCTGCACGCGTACCGTACACACAGGACCAGACTCCTCACGGGCTTCCCTGGAATCTGCGCATGCCATGGCGCTCACTGAGGAGCAGGATGTTGTCCAGCTGGTTGAACCGGCCTTCCCTGATGGTGTTCTCCACAGCAGGACTGTTCAGGACAAGCTCATAGTCCAGACTCGCCTCTTCCTGGGAATAGGTGAGCTTCTGGGAAAGGAGGAAATTGAGGCTGGCCGAAAGCTGGTACCGGATGAACTCCTTTTCGCCTTCAGGAAACATGGAAAGCATCCTGGTCAGGGTCTTTCCAGCACCCAAAGAATGGATGGTGCCCAGGATGCCATGGCCCGCTTCCGCTGCAGAGATTGCCGCGCGCAGTGCCGTGATGTTCCTGATCTCCCCGATGACGATGTAATCAGGACTCTGCCGGAGTGCCTGGGTGATGCCTTCATCGAAGGTCACGAAATCGGTGCCCAGCTCGCGCTGGGTGATGCATCCCCTGTCCGTACGTATCCTGTACTCGATAGGATCCTCAAGCGTGATGACATGGGCATTCTCCCTCTGGAGGATCTCACGTGTCAGGGAAGCGAGGGTTGTCGTCTTTCCTGCCCCGGTCCTGCCGATGACAAGCGAGAGCCCTTTCTTCCTGATGACTTCCTCCACCAGGATTCCAGGCAGACCAAGTTCAGAGAGGGTCCTGATCTCTTCGCTCACCACCCGGAGGACCGCACATTTCCTTCCTTCGGCCGTGAACAGGTTGGCACGGTACCTGCCTTTGTATTCAAACGCAAGGTCACAGCTGGCCATCGGTCCGAGATACTCACTGACGTATCCAGGCATCCTGAAGCTGCTGTACAGACTCTCCATGAAGTCGCGGGTAAGCAGAAGGTCATCCTCCACAAGACGCCCCCTCACCCGATAGCAGATTTTATGTCCTTCCCTGAGCAGGATGTCCGACGCTCCGATCCTCCTCGACTTCTCTAGAACAGTTTTAAGGCATCTGTCCATAATTCTATGGCCTTTAGCGCCTGGTTATAGAGCATGCTCTCCCCATTGATCACCTGCAGGCCAAGGGAGGCACCCTTTCTCAGGAAGGCGGAATGCGTCGGTTCATAGTTCAGGTCATAGAGTACCGTATCAGGACTGAAGTTATGGATTTCTATGGGAGACCTGTCATCGTTTATGCTCCCGAGCCTCGTGCAGTTGACCACTATGGCATATCTTGAGATATCGGTAGCCTCTTCCAGCGGGAAGATATTCCGGGCTTCCGGGAAATAACTCCGTCTCTCGATGGAACGGAAGGCCATGTCGATATGGCTTCCAGCATCTTTCAGCGCCATGTACACCGCTCTCGCGGCTCCTCCACTTCCCAGGATGAGGACATCCTTCCCATCCACATGGATTCGAAGGTCATCAAGTGACTTCTGGAAACCGAAGACATCGGTATTGTACCCGATCCTCCAGCCATTCTTGATGACGACGGTATTCACCGCCCCGCATTCCAGGGCTGTGGAATTCAGCT
>DATISI010000021.1:0-3331 GCA_035581745.1 Clostridiaceae bacterium | reverse complement strand
CACCTCCTCGGGGTGAAGATGGAATACCATATGAAGAAGGACATGTTCGCCCATCTCCAGAAATTATCTTTCAATTATTATGACGAGACGAAGACCGGACATATCATGTCGAGGCTGGTCAATGACCTGAACGAGATCGCGGAGCTCGCCCATCACGGTCCGGAGGACCTGTTCATCTCCTTCCTCATGCTCGTGGGGTCTTTCATGCTCCTTCTGGGCATAAATGTGAAGCTCACGCTGATCATCTTCTCCATCGTGCCTTTCCTCGTGGGGTTCGCAGTCATCTACAATGTGAAGATGAGGGAGAACTTCAGGAAGATCAGGCAGAGCCTTTCGGAAATCAACGCGAACCTCGAGGACAGCATCTCGGGAATCCGTGTGGTGAAGTCCTTCACGAATGAATGGTTCGAAGAGGAGAAGTTCGACAGGGGGAATGAGAATTTCAGGATGCTGAGGACCCAGGGGGTCAGGCAGCTTGGTGTGTTCAGTGGCGGAATCCACTTCTTCTCCAATATCCTTAGCCTTGCCGCATTGGTCTTTGGTGGATATTTCGTCTATGCTGGAGAGATCCAGATCGGGGACATGGTGGCTTTTGTCATCTATATGAGTCTTCTCCTTCAGCCGGTCAGGAGGCTCGCGAATTTCGTGGAGCAGTTCCAGCGGGGAATGGCAGGATTCAGGCGATTTGTCGAAGTCATGGACATTGAACCGGACATCGTTGACCGGAAAGATGCCACGGTGCTGAAGGCTGTCAGAGGCGATGTCGTATTCGACGGGGTCGGGTTCTCCTATAACAACCAGGAAGCTGTGCTTTTGGGCATCAACCTCAGTGTTCCAGCAGGTCAGACGGTCGCGCTGGTAGGACCCAGCGGAGTGGGCAAGACCACGCTATGCAGCCTGATTCCCCGATTCTATGAGATTGACCATGGCACCATCTGTATCGATGGGCACGACATCCAGTCCGTCACCCTGGAGTCCCTACGCGCCAATATTGGAATTGTCCAGCAGGATGTCTTCCTCTTCAGTGGAACGATAAAGGAGAACATCCTCTATGGAAAACTGGACGCTACGGATGCGGAGGTCGAGGAGGCGGCAAGAAAGGCCAACGCCTATGACTTCATCATGGAGACGCAGGACGGGTTCGACACCTATATCGGGGAACGTGGTGTGAAGCTTTCAGGCGGCCAGAAGCAAAGACTGTCCATCGCAAGGATGTTCCTCAAGAATCCTCCGATCCTCATCCTCGACGAGGCGACCTCTTCCCTGGACAACCAGAGTGAGGCGGTCATCCAGAAATCCATCGACAAGCTCGCGAAAGACAGGACCACCTTCATCATCGCCCACAGGCTCGCGACAATCCGGAACGCAGAAAGGATCATCGTCCTGACCGACCGGGGAATCGTGGAAGATGGCACACATGACCAGCTCCTCGCGAACCGGAAAGAATACTACAACCTGTACCATACCCAGTTCTAGCGGTAAGGCGCACGAAAGGAAAGATAGATGAAACTATTAATTGAGATGTTCCTGTCCTTCTTCAAGATTGGAGCCTTCACCATCGGTGGTGGCTATGCCATGCTTCCGCTCATCCAGAAGGAAGTTGTCGACAACAAGAAATGGATCGCGGAAGAGGACTTCTTCGACATGGTCGGGATTTCCCAGTCCGCACCAGGACCGATTGCGGTCAATATCAGCGTTTTCGTGGGGAACAAGATGTTGGGATGGAAAGGGATCATTGCGACGGTCCTTGGCGCGGTGATGCCTTCCTTCATCATCATCATCCTCGTCGCCTCGGTATTCATCGGGATTGAACGTAATCCCATCGTCGAAAGGGTCTTCCAGGGAATCCGCCCGGCAGTCGTCGCGCTGATTGCGGCTCCAGTGATCCGGATGGGGAAAACAGCGAGAGTCAACAGGAAGAACTTCATCATCCCGCTTGGCGCTGTCATCCTCGTTGGTTTCCTTGGAATCACCCCGATCTATGTCATCATCGGTGTCCTCCTCATCGGGATTGCTTCTGTATATCTGAAGAGAAGGGGGATGAAGTCATGAGCATCCTGATCAGACTCTTCACCACATTCTTCAAGATCGGACTCTTCAGCTTCGGTGGCGGCTATGCCATGCTCCCGCTGATCCAGCAGGAAGTCGTGACGAACAACCAGTGGCTCACGGAAACCTCCTTCATCAATATCGTGGGCATCAGCCAGGCTACGCCTGGTCCGATCGCCATCAACTCAGCGACCTACGTAGGCTTCAAGACTGCGGGTGTCATAGGCTCAGTGTGCGCGACATCAGGAGTCGTCCTTCCTTCCGTCATCATCATCTACATCATCTCCCGTCTCTTCATGCGCTACAAGGATGGCCCGTACGTGTCAGGGACACTGAAGTACATCAGGCTCGGTTCTGTAGGACTCATCGCGGCGGCAGCGGTACTGCTGGCAGGCGATGTCTTTGTCAACTGGCCAAGCATCATGATCTTCGTCGTCGCTTTCATCCTGAACTTCAGGTTCAAGATGGACCCCATCCTCCTTGTGATCCTCTCGGGCGTGGCAGGCTTCCTGATTTTCAGGTAGCGGTTAAGTCACAGAAAGAGAAAACTGATCCAGGAATCCTGAAAGGGAATTCTGGGTCAGTTTTTTTTGCAAAACCGTTTACAAAGCACACTAAAAGGAGTATGATGTGACTAAGAAGTCATATGACTTTAAAGTCACATGACCGAGAAGTCATAAAAGCGAGGTGGTCGGTGTGCCAAAGGAAACCTTCTTCAATCTTCCAGAGGATAAGAGGAAGAAGATCGAAGAAGCTGCTGTACAGGAATTCAGGGACCATAACTTCGCCTCTTCCAGTGTCAACCGGATTGTGGAAGCCAGCGGAATCTCGAAAGGTAGTTATTACCAGTATTTTGAGGACAAGAAGGATCTCTACAGGTATATCCTGTCCATGATCGCGGACCAGAAGATCGCGTTCCTTTCACCGGTGCTGCGTAACCCTCAGGAAATGGATATCTTCACCCTCATCCGGGAACTGTACAAGTCCGGTCTGGCTTTCGGACTCGCACATCCGGATTTTCTGGAAATCGGGAACAAGATGATCCGGGATTCTTCCGGTATCGCTGTGATCGAGGAGTTCCCGGATATGAAGGAGAGGTCCGACAACCTGTTCCTCAATCTGTTGAAGGAAGCGGTGAAGCGGGGGGAAATCAGGGAAGGACTTGACCTGAACCTTGTTTCCTATCTGCTATCCTCGCTGAACATCACCATTGCGGACTATTATTTCAAGGTCAGGGACAAAGCGACTTACGAGGTGGACATCATGGAAGAGGTGGAGAAAC
>DATISI010000020.1:0-12504 GCA_035581745.1 Clostridiaceae bacterium | reverse complement strand
TCATCCATGGTGAATTTCAGGGACAGGTTAAGATGGAGGTCCTTATTCCCTTTTGGGCCCACCTTGAACTGATACGTCTTTCCTACGGCTTCCGGGTCGAAGTTCCTGGGCCTGTATTCCTCTACGGTGAGTGATGCGAGGGCTTCACGGATATCGAAACGCTCCGCATCCGCTTCACGTTCGTCCATGGTGTCTCCTTCAAGGGTGTCCCCGATATAAAGGGTATAGGGGATTTCCTGGCCATCCACCGTGACCACTGGGCGCTCTTCCGAAAAGGCACTGAGATTCCCGATATAGGGGAAAACCATCTTTGAAGTCATCTGTCCCTCATCCGTATTGTGCATCAGATAGGATGCCGACACTTTCGCATGGTATCCTGACGCTTCGGACATGTCAAAGGAGAGCTCCTCCTTCTCCACTTCAATAGGGGAACTCTCCTCGATGCTCATCAGTGCGGATGAAGGATATCCATACATCCGGATGGGTGCGGAATTGGCGGATGCCTGCAGGCTCACCGTTGCTGTCATGATTACCGATAAAATCGCGATGTTACGCTTCTTCAATACGCTCACTCCTCAAACAATTGCTCCGACATGATAGATCGTGTGCCCAATTCTTGTCTTGACTGTGGGAAAATGTCCATGATGCCTCTGGACCCCGTTCCCGTTTCCTGCTGCGCTTCCCTTCCGATTTGCTGTTAGCTGTTCCTGACATGGATCCGCTTGTCCGAGATGTACTCCACCCTGACCTTCGTCTCAGAATCCTTCGGGATCCTGATCTTGAAGAGCAGCGTCCCTGAATACTCCATCTCATAGTCATGGCTCGCTTTCTCGATCTCGAACCGCTCATAGAGCGAGAGGCTGAAATGCACCAGGACTTCCTCTTCCTTATGGTTCCTGATGACTGTCTCGCGTTTGACATAGTCGAAACCTTCCAGCGACCTTCTTGCGGTCTCCTTGTCCTCCAGAGTGATATCGAATGCCTCGCCGATATCGAGGATTACCCTTTCCCCTTTCGGGGTATGTTCGATATGGTCCTCACCCAGGAACTCCAGGGAATCATCCGCCTCGTCCGCCTGATAGATTTTCAGGGTCCCTTTCGGCATTGGCTTTCCAAGACCGACGTCCTCCCGGTTCTGGAATTCAAGCGTGATCCTCGCTCGTTCATCCCGGTTATGGGCCTTGTAATACCGCTCATAAGGCACATCCTCTCCGACGAAGATGTTCACCTGTTTCGTCTGGTTGTCCCTGAGGTCCGTCCTATGGTTCAGGGTATACATGTGGTAGTCGAAGAAAGCTTTCTCTTCTGCAGCAGGCATCATCGAAGGGGCATAGACACGGGATTCCCTGATGTCGTAGAAGGCTTCCTTATCTTCCATACGCTTCACCTCGCCTGCGATGAGCTTGAGCCGCGCATTCTCATAGGCCCTTCCACTCTGGTTCATGATTGTAGCCCATCCGACGATATTCAGCCTGTCCCCTTTCAGCTCCACCACATAGTTCGCTGTCCAGGAGAATCCCTGGCTGATGTAGGAGGTCTTCAGTTCCTTGAGCTCCGTCTCCCCAATCTTCCAGATCAGGGAAGGCTTCACCATCAGGCCTTCAGGTAGTGAAGGCAGGATCAGCTCATCCCTGGAATCCAGGTAGATTTCCTTCGTCTCGATATCCTCGAAAATCAGGGTGCCTTCCGCAGAGAGCACCCTCACTTCCCTGGTCTCTCCCGATTTCCTGTTCTTCAGCGTCACATTCCTGTCGATATATTTTCCAAGGAGTTTCTCCCTGCTCACCAGGTCATAGTCATAATTGAACTCGATGATGTTCAGTCCTTCAGAAATGAGCGAGTCTGTCTCGATCAGCTTCGCCACGTCAAGATAGAGGACCTCGTCGATGGTCCTTCCAATATCCGCCTTCCTCACTTCCTTCACAGTTCCAAAACCGTCGTTGTAGATGGTCAGGGCAAGATCCATGGTATCCTTGGATGTTGAAACATATCTCATCGTCAAACGCTCCTCTATCTATTTATCTTATTATGATCATCAATTCTTTTCTTCCCTCAGGACATAGACTTTCCTGTAGGTCAGCCAGACTTCAGAAATCGGGACCAGAACCAGCAGGAGCAGGATTTTCAGCCATAAATCTCCTGAGACTTCAAGCATGATGTACAGGGCCACGACATAGACGAGCACTGAACTGATGATAGAACTCAGCATTCTGACTTCCTGATATTCTGTACCGCATTTTTCGCAAGTCAGGCCTCCAAAAGTGATCAGTGTCCATAGCCGGGACCTGATAGAGATTTTCTCTCCACAAATCATGCAGGTGTTCATGAGGCATCACCTCCTTTAGGTTGGGTTCATTACACAGCCTGATTCCTCCAATCAAGAGGAATCAATTCCAATACCTCATTATAACACCCTGAAGACCATTTTCGACAATTCAAGACGGGCTCACGGTGTACTTTAACAAAGAGTTCATCTTACGCTTATTCGATTCACATGATTCATAAAATGCAGGAATGGGATTGGAGACTCCCGTCCACGTAAAGCCTTATCCCGCAATGCCTGAGGCTCCGGCCAAGTTCATGATCACAACTTTGATTCTAGCGTTCAAACCTGTTCTGGCCACTTCACATATGTTAACAGATAGTAAATGATATCATTTACAACGGAATTGACCCTGCATTCCATTCACAATTCCTCCCTGAAACATCTCCTTGTCCGTCAGGAGTGAGCTCAGGTGGAGACACTCGGCGAGACTTTCCATCGCGCCAATGAATCGAGACTGCTGATCCAGACCTTCAGCCTCTCATGCAGATTCCTGGGTCCAATGCTCTAGCCTGATTCCTCACCTGCGGATACCGTGGAGAAGAATCCCTGGCACCTCCCCGGCTTCACCAAGGCCCATTGTCATGTTCAGCGGTCAGAAGGCGTCAGAGGATGTGTTTCATGCTTCTTGTCCTCAACGCATCCTCCCCTTCACCCCTGGAACCTCCGGGCATAGCTGCAGCTCGCGCACAGCGCTTCTACGGGCTTCCGAGCCGTGAACCCATCATAGATACCCCTTGCGCGTTCTGACGCCAGGATGGCCTGCAGGGGGGCATCATGGATGTTCCCCAGACGGATTGTCCCCTGGCTGTCCAGGCAGCACGGAACTACCGTCCCATCGACGAGAATCCCGATCTGGTCACGCAGGCCCAGACAGAAAGCCTGTTGTGATGTCGTTCCACCAAGGACCTCCAGTTCAGGCCACTGGAACTTCTCCTGGAAACCAAGATACACATTCTCCATCAGCTTGAGGCCGCGCTTCCCGTTTTGGGTCACATTCATCTCTTCGATGTCCGGAAGACCAAGCGATTCTGTGATGTAATCGAGGATCCTGTCATTCTCCTCATTCCTTCCCTTCAGCTGTCCACTGTCAAGATTCCAGAGCCGCATCTCACAGATGATTCCCTTCGCTGAGGCTTCCCGGATGAAGTCCAGGATCCCTGAAAGATACATTTCAAATGGGATCATCGCAAGGTTCGCTTCATAGCTGTGAAGCGAGAAACTCATCTTCCGCAGGGATTTTGAGGAAAGGAGGATGTCTTTCCGGTTTCCGACCAGGGTCCCATTCGTGGTGAGGTTCACCCGAAGGTCCGCCTCCTCACAATAGCTTAGGAATCCTTCCAGCTCAGGTGCCAGGAGCGGTTCGCCCAGGAGGTGGAAGTAGACGTGGTCGGTGTACCCCTTCACCTCGTCTATGATCCTCCTGAAATGCGCCATCTCCATGAACGCTGCCTTCCTCCTGTTCTGTATGCAGAAATCGCATTTCAGGTTGCAGACATTCGTGATCTCGATATATACCTTCTTGAATCTTTTCATCATCCTGTTTACCTATTCCCATCGTGTCTTGTTCGCCTCTGTGGCTTTTCCCGTCTATTATCCCATCCCAAAAGAAGAATGTATACAGGAAAAGCCACCTCTTCCGGAATTTCGGAAGAGGTGGCCGGTTCATCCTTCAAAAGATTCAGGTCTATCCCTTAAGGCACCATCTGGTTCACGGTCCTGAAGGTGTAACCCCTTGCCCTCAGCCCCTCGATGATCCTTGGAAGGGCCTGCGGCGTCTTGGCGTATGCGATGTGCATGAGGACAATGCCCCTGTCCGTCGCATTGTTCAATACCCTGTTCACGATATAGTCCGTCGTCACCGTGACACCGTTTATGGTCTCTGCCCAGTCATGGGTGTCGATGGTCCACATGACGGAGTACGGATAACCCTGCTCTCCAGCGACCCTAAGCACAGTGCTGTTGTATTCACCAAACGGTGGTCTGAAGAGGTTCGGCCGGATACTCAGGTAGTCGTTGAAGATTTTCGTACTTTCCGTGAATTCGTATCTGATCTGCGCCTCCGTCATCGTGTTCATGTGCGGATGGTTCAGGGAGTGGTTCTGCAGGCTGTGTCCCCGTCTCAGGATCTCTTTTGCCATGGTCAGGTTATCCCTGATCCAGTAAGCCCTGACGAAGAATGTCGCCTTGATCCCATAGGTGTCGAGCACGTTCAGGATCGGGATTGTCTGGTCGTATAACCATCCGGCGTCGAAGGTCAGTGCGATGTGCTTCTGGCTCGATGCGACGAGTCCGGAGGTGATCACCCTGGATGCGGATGTCGATGATGGTACTGCAAGGTAAGCCGTGTGGCTGTAGCCCTTTATTCCGTTATACATGACCCTTGCCCAGCTTCCAGATACCGAGTATACGGCGACAGTGCCTCCATGAGGGATGACACCGACGATGCTGTAGCTTGTCCCAGGTCCGCTCCTGATGTTCAGTTCATCTGTCGTCACCCTGTAGTAGAGGATGGTCTCAGAAGGTGGAGGTGTCGTTGTCTTGCTGAGATAAGCGGAGCTGCTGTAGCCTGTCCTGCCTCCATAGACGAACCTTGCCCAGCCGCCAGACTCTGACAGCACATTCACCGTCGTCCCCTTAGGGATGGTGGCGATGATGCTGTAGCTCGTTCCCGGTCCGGTCCTGAAGTTCAGGTTCGCTGTCGTGACCCTCGGATCACTTGTCGGTACCGTGGACCGCGTGAGGTAAGTCATGCTGCTGTAGCCTGTCTTTCCCGCGTAGGTCAGTTTCCCCCAGCCCCCGGATATGGATTCGACGCTGACGGTCGTTCCCTTTGGAATCACCGCGAGGACCGTATACCCCGTGCCAGGACCGCTCCTGAGATTGAGGTTCGCCGTGGTCACATAGTTTTCAGCCGCAGATACGGTGATTTTCTTATACAAGCCGCCACTGATGAAGACCAGGGCAACGAGAAGAGCGATAAACATTCTGACTTTTCTTCTCGGGTTCATGATAGACCTCCTTTCAATCGAAAGAAAATGATAACCACACCAAAAAGAATCCCCAGACACATCCCCTTCTTCTTTTTCTCTATATTTTCATTATAGGATTGACCATGGCATAAAGGGTTTCAAAACAGAATCAATTGACGCAACTTTGTGAATTATCCGAGAATTCACATTCTCCTTCCCCTGTCTATTCTTCCTGTCCAATGCATTTCCCAGTCTTCATCGTACCTGACGGCCTTTCTGGTCCGATATAGGCGAAACTCCCCCAATGTGGACAGCGTTGAATCGGCTGTCTGCATTGGGGGAGCATGATGGGGATTGCGAGGTCTGCACCTGTCCCCTCTATTCTGATTTCATCTCTCTTGTCATGAGCGCCTTTATGGCCTCTTTCAGGTCCTTGCCCTCGAAGAGCACACTGTAGATCTCTTCTGTGATCGGCATCTCGATGCCCAGCTTGGTCTTGAGTTCATGGAAGACCTTCGCGGCCTTGATTCCCTCGACGACCATGCCGACACGTTCCGTCGCTTCTTCAGTAGAGCTGCCCTGTCCAATCAGGATGCCCGCCCTCCTGTTCCTGGAATGCTTGGAGGTGCAGGTGACGATGAGGTCGCCCATTCCGGTGAGCCCGTAGAAGGTCTCCTTCTTCGCACCCATCGCTTCGCCGATCCTGATGATCTCCGCCATGCCTCTTGTCATGAGGGCCGCTTTCGCATTGTCCCCATATCCGATCCCATCCAGGATTCCTGCAGCAAGGGCGATGATGTTCTTCACCGCTCCGCCGATCTCCACCCCGATGAGGTCCTCATTGGTATACACCCTCAGCGTATCCGAGGAGAAGACGTCCTGCACGGCTCCTGCCGCCGCCATGTCCTTCGACGAGGCGACGAGGGTTGTCGGCATGGACTGTGACACCTCTTCCGCATGGCTCGGTCCGGAAAGGACCACAAGCGGATTGGACAGGATCTCTTCCATGGTCACGGAAAGCCTGTCCTTCGTCTCCGGGTCGAAACCCTTTGCGACGCTGATGACTACGGTGTCCCTCCTGATGAAACCGCTGATTTGTCTGCAGATTTCACGGATGACATGTGAAGGTACGGCGAGAAGGACGAAATCCATCCCCCTGACCGCTTCCTCGATGCGGAGTGTCGCAGTGACCCTGTCTCCAAGGATGCAGCTTGCAACGTAGCGTGTGTTCGTGTGGGCAAGGTTGATCTCATCGACGATGGTCTCTTTCCTGTCCCAGATCACGATGTCATGATTCTGTTTTCCCAGGGCATAGCCCAGGGCTGTCCCAAAACTACCCGCTCCGATGATTCCTATCCTCATTATTCCTTATCCTTACGCTGTCTGTACTCGATCTTGATTCCAGTTCCAGAGAAGTCGAAACTCTCCCTCAGCTGGTTCTCGATATATCTCGCATAGGAGAAATGGAGGGCTTCAGGATCGTTGACGAAGAAGACGAAGGTCGGTGGCTTCACGCCTGTCTGTGTTCCGTAGTAGATCTTCAGTCTCCTGGTTCCTATGATTGGAGGCTCCTTCATCATCAGCGCCTTGCCGACGACATCGTTCAGGACGCCTGTCGCGATCTTCTTGCAGTAGTTGTCGTAGCATCCCTTGACCATGGAAAGGACCTTGTTCGTCCGCTGTCCGGTCAGGGCGGAGATGAAGAGGAATGGGGCATACTTCAGGAAGTTCAATTCTCCCTGGAGGTCCTTCAGGTAGACCTGCATGGTCTTCCCGTCCTTCTCGATCAGGTCCCACTTGTTGACGATGACCATGATGGCCTTCCTCATGTCATGGGCGTATCCGATGATCTTCTCATCCTGCTCCGCGATTCCTTCGACGGCATCGATGATCAGGACCACGACATCCGCTCGCTCGATGGCAGTCAGTGTCCTGACCACGGAATACCTTTCCAGGTCTTCCTTGATCTTGGATTTCCTTCGAAGTCCTGCAGTGTCCACCAGGACGAATTTCCCTTCTTCTGTCTCGAGATAGCTGTCTATGGCGTCCCTGGTCGTTCCAGGGATATCGGTGACAATGGATCTCTCCTCACCGAGAAGCCTGTTGATCAGGGAAGATTTTCCAACGTTCGGTCTTCCGACGAATGCGACCCTGATGGTCTCATCGTCTTCATCGACCTCATAGTTCCCGAAGTGTTCCACAACCTCATCAAGGAGCTCTCCAAGGCCAAGGCCCTGGGCGGATGAGATCGCAATCGGGTTTCCAAGTCCAAGGTTGAAGAACTCGTAGGCATTGGCCTCATCCTTCATGCTGTCGATCTTGTTCACCGCGAGAACGATGGGCTTCTTGCTTTTTCTCAGCATTCCTGCCACTTCGTGGTCTGTGTCTGTGAGCCCGTTCTTTCCATCCACAAGGAAGATGATGACGTCTGCCGTCTCCATCGCAATCTGTGCCTGCCTTCTCATCTGGGCAAGGATGATGTCGTCTGACTGTGGTTCTATACCACCTGTATCTATCAACTTAAAGTTATGTCTGAGCCATTCCGCATCAGCGTAAATCCTGTCTCTAGTAACTCCTGGAGAATCCTCCACTATGGCAATCCTGTGTCCGGCCAGTTTGTTGAACAAAGTCGATTTGCCCACGTTCGGTCGGCCCACAATCGCTACTATTGGTTTTGCCATGTTATCACCTCAATTTTATATATTTTACATTCTTATCCACTAAACTATATTACCTTATGGACTGTCAAGTGTCAATTTAGATTTCAGAATCTTTTGGCGCAACCGCCTTTTCGGGCATGACAAGGGGCCCACAGACGGCAAAAATCAGCCGGAATCCCGACTGATCAAAGCGGTAATATTCGATTCATGCTGACTAGAGGTTCAGCTGGACGAACTCTCCTGTGACGATATAGATGGTCCATTCACAGATATTGGTGACATGGTCACCCATCCGCTCCATGTACTTTGTGACAAAGTTCAGCTGGGCGGCCTGTTTGAGCAGGCTCGGGTCATTCTGGGCCAGGTCATACAGTTTCCTGATCCCTGTGACATAGTAGTCATCCACGATATCATCCAGCTTGGTCACCTCGTATGCCTTCGCCTCATCCATGCAGACGAAAGCATCGAGCGCTTCCTGGATCATCGTCGTCACCGTGTCCTTCATGGCGACAAGGTCATCATTCAGCAGGGTCACGGGGTTCTCCCTGAGATTGATCGCGATCCTCGCGATATCCACGGCGTGGTCTCCCATCCTTTCGAGGTCTGTCACGATCTTGATGGTCGTGAAGATGATGCGGAGGTCGGATGCCACAGGCTGCTGCGTGGCGATAAGCTTGATGGCCTCGTCCTCGATCTCCCTTTGAAGGTCGTCTATGGGCTGGTCCTCACGTTTCACCGTCTCGGCGAATTCCATGTTGGATTCCAGGAGCGCACGGATGGAAAGGTCCAGCTGCCTCTCGACGAGGACCCCCATGCGGATCAGATTGTTATGCAGATGTGAGATTCCTGTTTTAATATTCTTATAGGTCATATTTCGCTCCTTTAACCGAACCTTCCGGTTATATAATCCTCGGATCTCTTGTCTCTTGGTTTGGTGAACAGCGTAGATGTCTCGTTCTCCTCGATAATCTCTCCGTTCAGGAAGAAGATGGTCCTGTCGGAGATCCTTGCAGCCTGCTGCATGTTATGGGTGACGATGATGATGGTGACGAAGTCCTTCAGGCTGTGGAGAAGATTCTCGATCTTCTCGGTGGATAGCGGATCCAGCGCTGAGGTAGGCTCATCCATGAGGATGATATCCGGCTTGACGGACAGGCTCCTTGCGATGCATAGCCTCTGCTGCTGCCCGCCTGACAGGCTCAGTCCACTGTCTCCCAGTCTCCCCTTCACCTCGTCCCAGAGCGCGGCCTTCCTCAGGCTGTCCTCGACGATCCGGTCCAGGTCCGCCTTCTTCTTCGTTCCATGGATCCTGGGACCATAGGCCACATTGTCATAGATGCTCATATCGAAGGGATTGGGTTTCTGGAAGACCATCCCGATCTTCTTCCTAAGGACCAGGATGTCGAAATCCTTCACGATATCCCGACCGTCGTAGGCGATCCTTCCTTCGGTCCTCACCCCTTCGATCAGGTCGTTCATCCTGTTCAGGCTTCTTAAGAATGTAGATTTCCCACATCCCGAAGGACCGATGAGGGCGGTGATGGTGTTCGCCTGGATGGAGGCGTTGATCCCTTTCAGGGCCTGGAAGTCGTCGTAGTACAGGTCGAGATCCTCCACTTCGATGATGTTTCTTCTTTCACTCATGTTAACCAAACCTTCCACTGATGTAATCCTCAGTCTTCTTGTCTTTCGGATTATGAAATAATGTCTTCGTCCCTGCCTTCTCTACAAGTCGGCCATTCAGGAAGAATCCTGTGGCATCCGAGATCCTGGCGGCCTGCTGGATATTGTGGGTCACGATCACAATCGTGTAGTTCTCTTTCAGTTCCTGGATGAGCTCCTCGATCTTCTGTGTGGACAGCGGGTCCAGGGCTGAAGTAGGCTCGTCCATCAGGATGACCTCAGACTTCGCTGCGATGACCCTTGCGATCGAGAGCCGCTGCTGCTGGCCACCCGAAAGGGAGAACGCAGACTGCTGCAGCTTGTCCTTCACCTCGTCCCATAACGCTGTCCTTCTCAGGCTGTCCTCGACAAGTTCGTCGAGGACCTTCTTGTCCCTGATCCCGTGTCTCTTCGGTCCGAAAATGACATTCTCATAGATGGACTTGGGGAAAGGGTTCGCCTTCTGGAAGATCATGCCGATCCTCTGCCTCAGGTCCACGAGGTCCATGTCCTCACTGTAGATATCTTCACCGCGGAACCTGATCACACCCTCCAGACGGGTATCCTCGATCAGGTCGTTCATCCGGTTCAGTGTCCTGAGGAAGGTCGATTTTCCACAGCCTGATGGCCCGATCAGCGCCGTCACCGTATTCTTTTCGATTTCCATCTGGATATTCTCCAGTGCTCTCACTTTTCCATAATAGAAACTGAGGTCTTTCACGTCTAATTCTTTTTCCATCTTATCTCCAATCATAGCTCTAGTCATACCTTTTGGAATACTTGTTCCGGATGAAGATCGCAATCCCGTTCATGACGAGAAGGATCGTGATAAGGACAATGATCCCAGACGCGGCCAGTTCATGGAAATCCGTCTGGGCCCTCGAGGTCCAGTCATAAATCTGGATGGGAAGGATCGTATACGTGTCGAAGATACTCCTCGGAAGGAATGCGGCATAACCTACCGCCCCTGCGATGAAGAGCGGTGAAGCCTCTCCGATTCCTCTCGAGAGGGCAAGGATGCAGCCGGTGATGATGCCCGGTGCCGCAAAGGGAAGGACAACGCCCGTGATCATCTGCCACTTGGTGACGCCTAGCGCCAGCGCATTCTCCCTCAGGGAGTTCGGTACCGTCTTCAGGGCTTCTTCCGTGGAGATGATGATGACCGGCAGGATGAGAAGGGAAAGGGTGAAGGCTCCGGCTATGATGCTCGTTCCAAGGAGCATCGCCTTGACGAAGATCGCGAGTCCGAGGATACCGTACACGATGGCAGGCACACCCGAGAGGTTCGAGATGTTCAGCTGGATGAATTCATTGAGCTTTGTCTTCTTCGCGTATTCGATGAGGTAGATCGCGGTACCGATCCCAAGCGGAATGGATACCAAGGCGGTCAGACCGATGATATACAGGCTGCCCACCAGGGAGGACAGGATGCCCGCCCTTCCTGGAATCCTCGATGGGAAACTTGTGAGGAAGTTCCAGTTCAGACGCAGCATGCCCTCGGAGATGATCCGGAAAAGCAGCACAATGAGGAAGATGATCCCTACCATCGTCGCCGCAAAGAACACGCCCTTCATGATCTTGTTCTTCAGTCTTCTTCGACTGATATTCCTGAGCTCAGCACTGTCATTATCCGTGACAGTCTGGCGATTGATGAACGGTTTCGACTCCATAATCCTATCTCCTCTTGTTGCTGATGTATTTTCTCGCGAACAGGTTGAGCGCGAATGTGATGAAGAACAGCAGGAGCCCGACAGCGAATATGGTCTGGTACTCCATTGACCCTACACTGATGTCTCCTGTGCTCACGCTCACCATATAACCTGTCATCGTCTGGATGGAGCGCAGCGGATTGAAGGTGAGGTTCGGGCTTGCGCCTGCCGCGATGGCCACAATCATGGTCTCTCCGATCGCCCTCGAAATCGCGAGGACAAAGGAGGCGACGATACCGGATTTCGCAGCCGGGATGACGATCTTGGTCGCTACCTCAAGTCTTGTGGACCCAAGGGCGTATGCACCGCTCCTCATCGCATTGGGTATCGCGTTCATGGCATCCTCGCTCAGGGATGCGACAAGCGGGATGATCATGATTCCTACAGCAATACTTGCTGAAAGCGAATTGAACACCTCAGTATCGGGCAGGATCGTCCTCAGCATCGGCGTGATGAAGGTGAGGGCAAAATAGCCATAGACGATGGAGGGAATTCCCGCCAGAAGCTCCAGTGCCGGTTTCAGCACCTTCCTCAACCTGCTGGTCGCATACTCGCTGAGGTAGATTGCGGTCCCAAGCCCAAGGGGAATGGCGACGATGCTTGCCAGGATCGCAATGGTGAAGGTTCCTACGACGAGGGGAAGCACCCCGAAATGCGCTGGAAGCATGAGCGGGGTCCATACCGTCCCTGTAAGGAACTCGAGCAAGGACACATGGTCAAAGAACTTCAGGGATTCCATCAAAAGGGTGAAGATGATGCCGACCGTGATGAACACAGTCGCGATCGCGAATATCCTGATGAGTGTCTCGATGACCCTCTCACTAGTCTTCTTTTTTCTTTTTCTTGAGATTTTCTGGGTGTTCTCCATTCCGGTTCCTCTTTTCTGCACAGTTCCCTGTGTTAATCACACGATTTTACATTCTCCATGATAACCTTCCAATGTAAATTCCCGGATATGTCTTTGTTAAATCGATGTAAAATACTTGAGGAGCCACGTTTCCATGCTCATGACGGATCCTGGACGCTTGAAGGCAGCAGTAAGGAGCCATGCTCAGCATGACTCCTCTTCCCCCTCTTCCTGATTAACCTGTCCTGATTTCCTGTGACGCCTGATTCCTGCCCCGCCTCGTGCCCTTCTCTCCATCTCCCCTGGAATCCCGCAGTCATGCAGAGGTCTG
>DATISI010000019.1:0-5412 GCA_035581745.1 Clostridiaceae bacterium | reverse complement strand
ATGAAATGTGAAGTGATTAGGGATCTGATCCCACTATATGAGGAAGAATTATGCAGCCAGGCTTCAAGGGAGCTTGTGGAGGCGCATGTGGTAGGCTGCGGGGAATGCAGGGCGCTTCTCCTGGATCAGGGAGGGCCGATCCTGGCAAAGGTGTCGAAGCGGGATGGGGAATCCCGGCAGGGTGCGGGGAGAAAAGAGGATGTGGAGATGAACCGGAAAGCGCTCCAGCCTTTCCGCAAGGTCAAACGAGCCTACAACCTCAGGATCCTTATTGCGATGCTGCTCATTCCTTTCCTGGTATTCGGCTATGCTGAAGTGAGTGGCAATAGCCTGATCCGGGCGGCGAAGGGAATCTATATGGCTGACCGGTACTTCGATGGCCTGGTTGAAGGAGACCATGCCAAAGCTGTGCGATACCTGGAGTTCACGGGAGGACGGTATGGAGAGGCGGGTGTGCCGTTTGCGGATGCCAGGGAAAGGTATTCGGATGCCCTCGAGGGACTGGAAGGGATGGGCCTCCGTTTCACTGGATTCGATGCCACGCCGGATGAATATGACAGTATGGGGAATGACGACGGGTTCACCTCGGGTTATGTGGAGGTTACGGCAGAATGGGAAGGGAAACCATACAACCTCCTCTTCTGGGTCTCTGCCCAGGGGAAAAAGATCGATATCGGCCTTGTGGAGGTGCTGGACACGGGAGAAGGGGAAGGAAGCCCGGCGCTGGAAGAGCTTCTCGACCGCCTGCTGGTCACTTACTTCCCGGGATAAGTCGCGCATACCGCGACACCGCCTGGAGTAGGCGAGTGCCGGAAGGCACATGGGTACATAAAGACAGAGGCAGCCGCAAAACTCGATTTTTGCGGCTGCCTCTCTTTTCATCTTCTCATGGTTTTGGTCACGGTGTCTTAGGAAGGAGTGTCCAGAAGGGGAAGAGGTCATTGAGTGTGAAAATGTACCGGTCAAAGAGGAACGTGAACACAAAGAACAGGGTGAGGCCAATGAGGAACCGGATCAGCAGGCTGTTCCGGGGAACGGATTCCATGAAGACCAGGGAACGCAGGAAGATGAAGAGCATGATGGTGAGGAAGAGCACGGTGAGGAGGAAGATGAAGAGGCTGATCAGGGCTGCGGTCTCGTCCCGCAAACCCAAAGGTCCTGCGACCCATGCGGGAAGGATCATGGCCATGATGAGTACGGCCAGGACTTTCAGGGCTCGATATCTTTTCAGGCTTTCCATCACGCACCCCCTCGATTGTTTCGTCAAGGACAGTATAGCAAGTATTGGGAAGAAAGAAAACCTGGAGCCCGTCAGCCTCTTTGCAGGTGCTGACGGGCTCCGGGTTTCTTCAGGCGGACCGCCTGAATTCCATGGGTGTCATGTTCATGAGCTTCTTGAAGGTGATCGTGTAGTAGTTCTGGCTGGTGTAGCCCACGGTAAGGGCGACATCGAGGATGGAGCGGTTACCCTGGAGAAGGTAGCGTTTGCTCTTCTCGATCCTGACATGGTTCAGGTGCGCCGTGAAGGTGCGGCCGGTCTCCTGCTTGAAGAGGGTGCAGAAGTAGCACTTGTTGAGTTCGAGCCTCGAAGCCACCTCGTCCAGGGTGATGGGGTCCCTGTAGTGGGTATCGATGAAGTCCAGGGCTCGCCTGATCTTCAGGCTGTAGCAGCCTTTGCAGTCCTTCAGCGTGCAGTGGCTTCCGCCGGAGAATCCGGAGAAGAGGAGGTTGTTGAACTTGCAGAACTCCGGCCTGCACAGCCTCCCGATGTCCTCCGGGGAATAAGGGCCGATGACGACGAAGCCGTCCTTCGGGCGAACGGGGTTGATGGAGGATGCGGTATAGCTGTAGGAATCCTCACTGGAAAGGGTGAGGGAGGAATAGCCGCCCTTCGAGGATCCTCGCATCCGCTCAAGGAGCCTTTCAAAAATCTCTCCGCCTCCGCGGCGATAGGGGTCGCCTCCCTGGTAGAGCAGTTCACCTTCGCAGCTGTATGCGCTCACCGGGATGAAGGTGCTCGAATAGAAGTCCTGGGCCATGTCTCGGGGGTTCTGGATCATCAGCAAAGAATGTCGTCTCCTTCCATTCACCCAAATATCGTGATAAAAATCGAAAGATAGTGTAAGACACCGGGTGTGAATCGAGGTATTATAGTTGAGAATGATTCTCAATGAGTCTCAAATGCCATTATATCAGGGAAGAAAGGGAGGTGTCAAACGACGGCAGGGTCCATCCGCCATCGCGCTTATGAAAAACAGATATCTGATTCTCGTCCTCGTGCTCCTCTCCGCCGTCTCGGTCTTCATCGGGGTGAAGGACATCTCCCTCGCGGGGATCCTTGAAGGGAACGACGAGGCGCTTGTCATCATGGCCCTGAGCCGGATTCCAAGGCTCCTCAGCGTCATCATCGCGGGGGTCTCCATGAGCATCTCCGGCCTCATCATGCAGGGAATCACGCGGAACAAGTTCGTCTCCCCGACGACAGCGGCGACCATGGATTCCGCAAAGCTCGGAATCCTCGTCTCCCTCATCCTGTTCACGGGAGCGGGGACGCTCACCAAGATGTCCGTCGCCTTCATCTTCGCCCTGCTTGGGACCTTCCTGTTCCTTTCTATCCTTAAGAGGATCCGGGTGAAGAACGTCATCCTGGTCCCGCTCATCGGCATCATGCTGGGCGGGCTTATCGATTCCGTGACGACCTTCTTCGCCTACCGCTTCGACATGATCCAGAACATCAACTCCTGGATGCAGGGAAGCTTCTCCATGGTGACCAAAGGGCGGTATGAGCTGCTCTACCTCACGGTGCCCATGGTCCTTGCCGCCTACCTCTATGCGAACAAGTTCACCATCGCTGGGATGGGTGAGGATTTCGCGAAGAACCTTGGCCTGAACTACAACCTGGTGGTCAATGCCGGGCTCGTCCTGGTCTCCCTCATCTCCGGTGCGGTGCTGGTCACCGTGGGCTCCATCCCTTTCCTTGGCCTCATCATCCCGAACATCGTCTCCATGTACAACGGGGACAACCTGAAGCGCAACATCGGGACGACAGCCCTTCTCGGGGCGGTGTTCCTCCTCTTCTGCGATGTGCTTGGGCGGCTCATCGTCTATCCGTATGAGGTCTCCATCTCCCTTACCGTAGGTGTCCTCGGAAGCGTCATCTTCCTCTTCCTCATCATCAAGGGGGTGGGAAAATGAGTGCCAAAAAGAAGATTGTCATCCTGTCCGTCGTCCTCGTACTGCTCGTCGCCCTGTTCCTGGGTCTGGGACTCACGCCTGCGAACCAGGCGTACGCCCTGTCGCGCAGGATCCCGAAAATCCTTGCCATCATCCTGACCGGAAGCGCCATCGCGTTCTCCTCGGTCATCTTCCAGACAGTAACGGGGAACAGGATCCTCACACCAAGTGTCCTGGGGCTTGATTCCCTCTATGTCCTGCTCCAGACGGCGACCATCTTTGTCCTCGGCTCCGGCGCGGCGGCGAAACTCTCGGGCAGCATGAATTTCCTCCTCTCCGTCCTCCTCATGGTGGTGTTCAGCGTGGTCATCCTCGGCTCCCTTCTAAGGAAGGCGAAGAGCAACATCTACTTCCTGCTCCTTGCTGGCATCATCGCAGGAACGCTCTTCCGGAGCGCATCGACCTTCATGCAGGCCATCCTCGACCCCAATGAATTCCTCATCGTCCAGGGGAAGCTTTTCGCAAGCTTCAACAACATCAACACCGGAATCCTGTCCCTTGCGGCCATCATGCTGGTCCTCGCCATGGGCTGGGGCTTGAAATCTGTCCGTGAGCTCGATGTGCTCTCCCTTGGCCGGGACCACGCGGTGAACCTCGGGGTGGACTACAGGAAGCTCGTTAACCGGATGCTCCTCATCACCGCTGTCCTGGTGTCGGTATCAACCGCCCTGGTCGGACCCCTCATCTTCCTTGGTGTCCTCGTGACGAACCTCGCGAGAGAGATGCTGTCGACCTACAGGCACAGCTACCTCCTGCCGGGCTCCATGCTCATCGCCTCCATCGCGCTGGTCTTTTCCCAGCTCCTGGTGGAAAGGGTCCTGAGCAATGAGACGCCGGTCAGTGTCCTCATCAACTTTGTGGGTGGCGCGTACTTCATCTATCTGCTATTGAAGGAGAACAAATTATGATCAGTGTGAGGAACCTAACAAAAAGCTATGGAGAGAAGGATGTCGTGGGGGATGTGAGCCTCGATATCCACAAAGGCAAGATCACTTCCTTCATCGGGCCAAACGGGGCGGGAAAGAGCACGCTCCTTTCCATGATCAGCCGCCTTACGGACCTGAGTGGAGGAGAGGTGAAGATTGACGGGGTCGCCCTGAAGGACTGGAAGACGGGGGACCTGGCAAAGAAGGTCTCCATCCTCAAACAGACGAACCATGTGGGTCTGAGGCTCACCATCCGTGAGCTCGTCTCCTTCGGCAGGTTCCCCTACTGCAAGGGGAACCTGAAGGAAGAGGACCTGAAGTTCGTGGAGGAGGCCCTGGACTACATGAAGCTCGGGGACCTGGCCGACCGGTACATGGATGAGCTTTCCGGCGGGCAGCGCCAGAGGGCATACATCGCCATGGTCATCGCCCAGAACACCGAGTACATCCTCCTTGACGAGCCGCTGAACAACCTCGACATGAAGCATGCGAACGAGATCATGGGCATCCTCAAGAACCTCGTCCGCGACTTCGGAAAGACCGTGCTCATCGTCATCCATGACATCAACTTCGCCTCCTGCTATTCGGACCGCATCGTGGCCCTGAAGGACGGGAAGGTCATGTACCACGACGAGACGGACAAGATCATCCGCTCCGACGTCCTGCAGAAGATCTACAATATGGACTTCGGTGTCCACAGCCTCGGAGGGAAGAAGATCTGCACCTATTATGACGAGGCTCCCTGCAAATGCGAAAAGGAGCTCGGGACAAAGCCGCTCCGGTGCCTTGCGAGATAACTCGGAATATGACTTCAAGCAATGTCTCGGGAGGGTCCCGAAAAGACAAGCTCCAATTTAGAATGATAAGACCCTGAAGGAAAGACAAAGGCTGATTGGAATAACAATCCCTGATAGGGATAATATAGAAATGTTGAAAGAGGAGAAAAGAAATGATAAAGAGAAAAAGAATCGTTGTATCCGCAATACTTGGTGCAAGCCTGCTCATCCTGTCCGCCTGCTCCGCAGGAGCCCCTGCGAAGACGGAGGGACCAGCCCCCGCAGCGGAAACCGCTGAAGTCAAAGTCACCCATGAACTGGGGGAGACCGCGGTTTCAAAGGAGCCGAAGCGGGTCGTCATCTTCGATTACGCCCTGCTCGACCTTCTGGACAACATGGATGTCGAGATTGTGGGCCTTCCAAAGGCCAACATCCCGCCGCTCCTGTCCGCCTATGGTGACGAGAAGTATGAGAAT
>DATISI010000018.1:0-3826 GCA_035581745.1 Clostridiaceae bacterium | reverse complement strand
CCTTGTCTCTCATCTCTTCCATCTTGTCCTTGGCTTCCATTGCACCAAGCTTTGTCTGGACTTTCGCTTCTTCCATCTTCTTTTTGATGGTGGTCATTCCGGTTGAAGCCTTGTCCTTGAGTGTGCTGACAAAATCGATTCCTGCGAGCAGCTTTCCTTCCTCGTGAGGATTGAAAGTGCGTCCCTCGGCAGGCTTCGCGATCCTGACGACGATTCCGTCGGTCAGCTTCGCGTTGGTTCCTTCCATGTATACCTTCTTCGGGATGATCCTGACTGGTTCCATGTTCTCGCCAGCTTCGGTCTCGAGTTCAGTCTCGTCGAGTTCAGACCATCTCTTCATCTTGACGGAATAGTCTTCCTTCAGCTTGTCGTTCTTCATCTTCTTGTTCATATAGTAAGCATAGGATGCTGCTGCGAGCGCCGCAACTGCGGTCCCGGCAACCACTTTGCCTGTCCTTTTCTTCTTATAGCTTGTCCCGACCGCCGGTACGGCATTCATGACATCCTTCTGCCTTGAAGACGCAAAATCGACGACTTCGTCCGCTCTCTTGGAAGCCATCTTCCTGACTTCATCCGCTCCTTTAACAGCAGCTTTACGGGTCTCTTTCATTTTCTTTTCGGCGTTCTCCATTGCTTCCACTCTGGATTTGTCACCCTTCTCCAGGAAATGCTGTGCACCTTCCAATCCTTTTTCATACATGTTCACAGCTGTATCTTTAATATCGCTAAGGGTGTCCATTGCCTTTGGAACAAAATCCTTCGCCAGATCCTCACCTTTTCCTATCAGTTTTTCGACCTCTTTAAACTTCTTACTCATTTCTTCCTCCTATATTCTGAAAATTTTGCATATTGCCTTAGTTAACATTATACATATACCTCTTATATTTTTCAGCAAAATCACTAATTGTTAAAGAACTATTTGCAAATATGCTTTATTTTGAATCGGCTCCTAAAGTATGATGAAATTAGATTATAATGGACATATGGAGGTGGTCAGCGTGGAATTCAGCTGGATCTGGATTGTTCTCATCCTCGTTCTTGTCTTCATCCTTTGGTTCGTCGCTTTCCTTTCGAAATACGCGAACCGGGTGATTTACCCCACAACCAAGAGCTATGAACGAGCCCGGGAAATCGAGCTTGAAGACGGGGTTCTCGACGAATCCTACCTTGACGGACTCGAGTTCGAGACGCTCAAACTCAAATCCCCGTACGGTTATCAGCTATACGGAAGACTCTATCCCAATGATTCGGACAGGTACATCATCATCGTCCACGGAATCACCATGAACATCTATGGGGGGCTTAAATACCTGCCCATTTTCCATAAGCGGGGCTTCAATGTCATCGTGTACGACCAGCGGAACCACGGCGAATCCGGAGGGACAAACACCACCTACGGACACTTCGAGAAATGGGACCTCAAAGTCATCACAGACTACCTCCATGGCCGATTCGGAGAAGAGATCTCCGTCGGGCTCCATGGAGAATCGATGGGCTCCAGTGTGGCCATCCTGAACATGGCCATCGATCCCAGGATCGATTTCGCCATCAGTGACTGCGGCTTTTCGGACCTTTCGGAACTGATGCTGAGGCAGCTCATCCTGAACACGAAGATCAACTCGAAGAAGCTCCTCGCGCTGATCAATCTTGTGGTCAGACGCAAGGCAGGATTCAGCATCGAGGATGTCTCTCCTGTAAGGGAGCTCCCTTCCATCATCCGCCCCATCCTCTTCATCCATGGGGAAGCGGATGACTATATCCCGGTGAAGATGACGAGGAGCATGTTCAGTTTCAAACTGGACAGGAAGTTCCTCTATCTCGTCCCGAACGCCGGACATCGACGTTCCTACTCTGCGGACAAGCGGGAATATGAGAAAGTCATCTGTGAGTTCCTGAACCAGGTTTATTACGAAAAAGGCCTTTGTGACTAAGTACAGGGCGTGAACGAAGTTTCCACCGGAACAGGACGAATATACCATTGATGTGCTCCTCCGGGCTTTCCGCAAGGTTAGCCCAGAGGAGTTCTATTTTTCCCTTTACATAGAACATATGTTCTGATATGCTTGTATTGAAGAGGAATATGGAAAAAGAATTCCCTGACCGTGCAGAGGGACCTATTCAAAATGAAGCGCAGCAAAGGAGGACGGTTACGATGGACAGGATCATATTCCATGTGGATGTCAATTCAGCCTATCTCTCCTGGAACGCCATCTGGGATATCCAGCATGGGGCTTCCCTGGACCTTCGCGAGATCCCTTCGATTGTCGGAGGCGACCCTGTCACTCGGCACGGGATTGTCCTCGCCAAATCCATCCCAAGCAAGAAGTTCGGGATCAAGACGGGAGAGACCCTTTCTTCCGCCCTGTGCAAATGCCCTTCCCTTACGGTGGTCCCGCCCAAGTACTCCCTCTACCTCAAGGCGAGCAACGCCATGCTGGAGGTCCTGAAGGAGTATTCTCCCCTTATCGAACGGTACTCCGTCGACGAGTGCTTCATGGACATGGGCTTCATGGAGCGGACCGACGCCTACGACCTCGCGGTCCTGATCAAGGACAGGATGCGGGAGGAGCTCGGCTTCACCGTGAATATCGGGGTATCGAGCAGGAAGCTCCTTGCCAAGATGGGTTCTGACCTCAGGAAGCCCGACAAGGTCCATACCCTGTTCCCGGAAGAAGTCCCCTCCAAGATGTGGCCCCTTCCCGTGGAGGACATGTTCATGGTGGGCCCTGCGACCTCGAGGAAGCTGCGGAGCATGAACATCCGGACCATCGGGGAGCTGGCGCAGACGGATCCTGCCCTCCTCCAGAACCGGTTCAAGAAGCATGGCATGGTCATCTCCTGCTACGCCAGGGGGATAGACAGCTCAAGGGTCAGGCTGGACGGTACGGTCCCCATGAAGGGCATGGGAAATTCCACGACCCTCCCCTTCGACTTCACGGACAGGATCTCGTGCCACAATGTCCTCCTCTCCCTCTGCGAGACGCTGGTTCCCCGTTTAAGGGACGCGGACAGACTTGCAAAATGCGTCGCCGTCAGCATCGGAACCAGCGAGTTCATCTCCTCCTCCCGTCAGTCCACACTGGACCGGGCGACAGATTCCACCACCATGATCATGGATACCGCCTGCGGGCTCTTCGACCTCCTCTGGGACGGCTCCGCCGTCCGGCATCTCGGCATCTCCCTTTCCCAGCTGAAGGAGAAGGATATCGAGCAGCTGAGCCTGTTCCAGAACCGGAACCAGGAGAAGAGCGAACGGATAGACCGGGTCATCGATACCCTGCGCAAAGACTTCGGAGACACCTCCGTCATCCGGGCGACCTTCATCAATTCGCCTGTGAAGCCGTTCTCCGGCGGCGTGACTGAAAAGGAGTATGTGTTCATGAGCAGTATCTTGTAAAGGTGGTCGTTGTGAATGAAAGTATTAGCCAAACCCATCGAGATGATCGCCTGGTTCGATTTCAAGGGCGTCATCCATCCCATCAAGTTCCGGATCATCGGAGAGGACGGCACCTACCAGGTCATCTCCATCAAGCGGGTCCAGGCCAGGAAGAAGGAGAAGCTTGCAGGAAACGTGATGCAGGTGTTCCTTTGCCAGGGTGTGGTCAATGACCAGGAGGTCCTCTTCGAGCTGAAATTCGAGAAGGATACCGACCGCTGGACGCTGTTCAAGATGTAGGCAGCGCCTGCAAAGAAAGGGTATTTTCCCAAACCCGGCTTCATGCCGTGTCTCGGGAAATACCCTTTTGCCTTACCTGGAAAATCCAGAGTACCGGATTCCTTTCAGAACTGCCCCCTGAATTTTGACAGATTGAGCTGTAAACCCTAT
>DATISI010000017.1:0-5732 GCA_035581745.1 Clostridiaceae bacterium | reverse complement strand
ACAGGCATGCCCTGAGGAATGCGCTGATTCCGGTCATCACGATCCTCGGTCTTTCACTTCCAGGTCTGTTCTCCGGTGCCCTGATCACGGAAATCCTTTTTGTGCTTCCCGGTATGGGCAAGATGTCCTACCAGGCTGTCCTCCAGAGGGACTACCCTCTGATGATGGGACTCAACCTGTTCCTCGCCATATTCACCCTACTAGGAAACCTGTTGGCAGACATCTCGTACGCCATTGTAGACCCTAGAATTCGATTAGATTAGGAGGACCAAGACATGGCAAAAAGTTTGGAAAAAGAACTGATAGAAATGGATGAAGCCAGTGCCATAAGCACAAAAGTCGAAAGTCCCTGGAGGATAGTCGGCAGGCGTATCGCAAGGAACAAGCTCGCAATCATGGGAATAATTGTAATCGTGATCCTTTCCCTATCTGCGGTCTTCGCACCGTGGCTTACTGCCTTTGACAGGGACACCACGAACCTTCTGATCACCAATCTGGCCCCCAATGGGGAACACCTGCTTGGTACGGACAATCTCGGACGTGACATCCTGACAAGGCTCCTCTATGGCGGCAGGATCTCCCTTACCGTGGGACTCGTGTCAACACTGCTCAGGACCCTCATTGGTGTCATTCTTGGCGGAATCGCAGGTTATTATGGCGGATTCATCGATGGCCTCATCATGAGAATCGCTGATGTATTCTCCTGTCTGCCATTCCTTCCCATCGCGATCACATTTGTCGCGCTGCTCGGACCCTCCATCTACAACGTCATGCTGGTCCTCGCTATCCTCGGATGGCCGGGTATCGCAAGGCTCGTCCGTGCGGAAATCCTTTCCCTTCGAGAGAGGGAATTCATGGAAGCGGCTACTGCACTTGGGCTCAGCGACTATAAGAAGATCATGTCGCATCTGATCCCGAACACCACCGCATCCATCATCGTATCCTCCACAATCGGTATCGCGGGGGCCATCCTTACAGAATCCGCCCTCAGTTTCCTCGGTCTAGGCGTCGCTCCTCCTGTACCATCATGGGGAAACATGCTTACGGATGCGCAGAGCCAGTATGTCCTGAAGAACCGCTGGTGGCAGTGGATACCGCCAGGACTCACCATTTTCGTCGCCGTCATGAGCTTCAATCTGCTCGGTGATGGTCTTCGAGACGCTCTTGATCCGCGACTGAAGCAATAATCTGGAGGTGATTAGTTGGAAAACTTATTAGAAGTTAAAAATTTGAGAACATACTTCTATACAGAAGACGGCGTTGTGCCGGCTGTAGACGGAGTTGATTTTTCATTGAAGCCAGGTGAGACTTTGGGAATCGTCGGAGAGTCCGGGTGTGGAAAGTCCGTGACCGCTATCTCGATCCTGAAGCTCATTCCGAACCCTCCTGGGAAAATTGTCGATGGAGAGATCCTTTTTGAGGGAAGAGACCTGGTCAAGACATCTGAATCAGACATGCAGCATATCCGTGGAAATGATATCGCCATGATTTTCCAGGAACCTATGACCTCCCTGAATCCGGTGTTCACCATCGGAAGACAGATTGGCGAAGCCATCATGCTCCATCAGAACCTGGACAAGAAAGAGACCAGGGAAAAAGCTATTGAGATGCTCAAGCTTGTCGGGATTCCGAGGCCGGAGCAGGTTGTCGATGAATATCCACATCAGTTCAGTGGCGGCATGCGACAGAGGGCGATGATTGCGATGGCACTGTCCTGCAATCCAAAGCTCCTCATCGCTGATGAGCCTACCACTGCGCTCGATGTCACCATACAGGCACAGATCATCGAACTGATGAGAGACATCAAGGAAAAACTCAAGACATCGATCATGCTCATCACCCATGACCTTGGCGTCATCGCGGAGATGGCGGACCAGGTCATCGTCATGTACGCGGGGAAGGTCATGGAAGAGGCTAATGTCATGGATCTCTTCAGGGAACCCCGACATCCCTACACCATCGGACTGATGAAATCCAAACCGAGTCTTGAAGGCGAAGGCGGCAAGCTCGATGTGATCCCTGGAGCCGTACCGAATCCACTGGCCATGCCGAAAGGTTGCCCGTTCAATCCCCGGTGCCCGCATGCCATGGAGATCTGCAGGAATGAGATGCCTATCCTAAAGACATTCGAGGACGGCCGTAAAGTCAGATGCTGGCTGTTTGATACGAAGGGGGGGACTCAATAATGGCAGAACAAAGAGCGGACAACATGAGGAATGCTGAAGACCTGCTTGTGGTCAAGAATCTGAAGAAATACTTCCCCATCAAGGGCGGTTTTCTGAAGAGGACAATCGGACAAGTGCATGCCGTTGAGGACGTCACCTTCACGATCAAGAAAGGGGAAACCCTTGGAATCGTTGGAGAGTCTGGCTGTGGAAAATCAACCACGGGAAGGACGATCCTGAAACTTCTGGAAAAGACAAGCGGAGAAGTCTTCTATAAGGGTCGCGACATCTATGCGATGCCACATGCAGAGCTGAGGAAACTGAGGACCGAGATGCAGATCGTCTTCCAGGACCCGTACAGTTCCCTGAACCCCAGGAAGACAGTGGCACAGATTGTAGGCGAAGCCCTGCTCCAGCATAAACTTGTGGAGAACAAGAAGCAGGCGAACGAGCGCGTGAGCGAAGTCATCGAGAAATGCGGACTCGCCCCTTACCATATCAGGAGATACCCCCATGAGTTCTCAGGCGGTCAGAGACAGAGGATCGGAATCGCAAGAGCGCTCGCACTGAATCCGGAATTCATCGTCTGTGATGAACCTGTATCCGCACTGGATGTCTCCATCCAGTCCCAGGTCATCAACCTCCTGACAGACCTTCAGCAGGAGATGGGACTCACCTATATGTTCATCTCCCATGACCTCAGTGTCGTGAAGCATATCAGCGACCGTATTGGTGTCATGTACCTGGGTTCCCTTGTGGAGCTCGCCGAGAAGAACGAGATGTACAAGAACCCACTGCATCCTTACTCGCAGGCCCTGCTTTCCGCAATCCCCATTCCGGACCCTACAGTAAAGCGGAACAGGATCATCCTGAAAGGCGACATCCCAAGCCCGGCAAAACCGCCGAGTGGATGCACTTTCCACACACGATGCCCTTATGTCATGGACCGATGCAAGTCAGAGATTCCGATACTCAAGGAAGTCGAACGTGGACACTTCGTCGCATGCCATCTCATGGACATGTGAGTTAGTGACCTGAACGAAGGGAACCTGACAGGGCCACCCTCATAAAGGTTGTGGATTGGAACGTGGAACGATAAATGGAGGAAGAAGAATGTTTAACAGGAAATTCAAGATCAATGAGAAGACGGAAGAGGACAGGGAGAGACTGAAAGAACTGGACTTTTCCTATAAGGACATCATCGCTATGATCATTGCCGCCTATCAGGTGCTTTTACCCTATGTTTTTGGAATGGTCGCGGTTTTCTTCATCGTCCTTTACCTTTTCAGCCTCGTAGCGGGTTAAAGACCCGGCGCGCCGCATGACAGGGATTTCCATTCCTCATACCGATTCGAAATGGCTGCAGCTTATGGGCGCAGTCATTTTCTTTTTTCTGGAATCCGATGAAAAACAGGAGGCCTTCTAGCGACGCAGGTCTTTTCCAGGAGCATGTTTAAAAACTCATGGCTGACGCATGATGAGAGAAGGAGAATGAATTGACGGGCTGCACAAGATCCTCCGCATGATGAGGACAAGGTTCTGCACGGTTTGTCATTTTCCTGCAGTTTATTTTTCAATAAATAAAGGATTAAGCGAAGATTTGTGGAATATTAACATTATGGAGGTGGAACAATGAACATCAGAGAGAGAATCGAGATGAATGAGGAGAGGCTCCTGATCAGGGAAGCATGTTTCTCAAAAGACTCCAAAGGAAGGGAACGGGAGGAGGAACCTGATACCTACAGGACCTGCTTCATGCACGACCGGGACAGGGTGATTCACTGTAAATCCTTCAGAAGACTGAAACACAAGACGCAGGTCTATATCAAGACCTCCAGCGACCATTACAGGACGAGGCTTACCCATACCCTCGAAGTCTCGCAGATTGCGAGGACAATCGGCAGAGGGCTTTCGGTGAATGAGGACCTCATCGAGGCGATCACACTGGGACACGATATCGGACATGTCGCCTTTGCGCATAATGGAGAAGAGGTTCTCAATGAACGGCTGGGTGGATTCCGTCATAATGAGCAGTCCATCCGCGTGCTGACGAAACTGGAGAAGGATGGCCAGGGACTCAATCTCACCTATGAGGTGCTCGATGGCATCCTGAGGCACAGTGGATTCTCCAAGAATGCGGAGGTCTCCACGACGCTGGAAGGCCAGATCGCCCGTTTCTCCGACAAGATCGCATACGTCAACCATGACATCGACGATTCCATCCGTGCAGGTATACTCCAGGCGGATATGCTTCCAAGGGAACATATCGAAGTCCTTGGGGATACGCACAGCAGGAGGATTGACCGGCTGGTCCGGGATATCGTGACGCAGACCCTTGCGAATCTCGAGAAGGGGGAGGCTCGTGTCGCGCTGTCAGAAGAAGTCGGAGAAGCGATGTCAGGGCTGAGGAACTACCTTTTCAAGAACATCTACAACGGGGAACACCTCAAGGTGGAACGGGACAAGGCGAAATTCGTCCTTCACAAGATTTTTGATTATTACGAGAAGCATGTCGAAGAGATGCCTGACCTATACCTGGATATCGCCGCGAACGAAGGAGAAACGAGGGCTGTGGCTGATTTCATCGCTGGGATGACGGACGATTATGCCATCGCGACATTCAACAGGCTCTATGTTCCGAAGTTTGTAATTTTCTAGTGGGTATGGTATAATTTTAATTTGGCTAAATGAATAAAGGTGGTTAATCTAGTGGCGTTTTCAGAAGAGCTCATTGAAAAAATCAAAGACAATAACGATATCGTCGATGTCATCTCGGAGAGCGTAAAACTGAAGCGGACAGGCAGGAATTACAGCGGCCTCTGCCCCTTCCACAGTGAGAAGACCCCATCCTTTAGCGTATCCTCTGAGAAGCAGTTCTATAAGTGTTTCGGATGTGGAGAAGGGGGCAATGTCATCACCTTCGTGATGAAGACAAGGAACCTTCCTTTCCAGGAGGCCATCAAATATCTTGCCGACCGCGCACATATCGAAATCGAAGAGGAATCACCAGAAAAGAAACGGTTCTATGAGCAGAAGGACCTGCTCTATCGGATCAACACCGAGGCTGCACGCTTTTTCTTCAGGAACCTCACGCTCAACAAAGACGTGAAGGAATACCTGCTGAAACGCGGCATCGGTGAGAAGACGATACGCACCTTCGGCCTGGGCTATTCCCTGGATTCATGGGATGCCCTTCTGAGATACCTGAAGGCGATGAAGTTCAAAGAAGAGGATATCGTGAACTCAGGCCTTGCGACACGGAACAAGGATGGCAAGGTATACGACCGTTTCAGGAAAAGGCTCATGTTACCGGGATTCGATGTCAGAGGGAAAGTGATCGGTTTTGGGGCCAGGGTGCTGGATGATTCCAAGCCGAAATACCTGAATTCTCCGGAGACCCCGATCTTCCACAAGGGGACCAACCTCTATGGACTGAATTTCGCGGTCAGGGAGAACAAGGGAAGGACCTTCATCATCGAGTAGGGCTATATGGACCTCATCAGCCTGTATCAGGCCGGAATCACGAATGTGGTGGCCTCCCTGGGAACAGCCCTGACGAAGGTGCAG
>DATISI010000016.1:0-3558 GCA_035581745.1 Clostridiaceae bacterium | reverse complement strand
GCCTTTTCCTGCAGTTCGAGAATGAGATCGTCGTGGAAGGGCATACGGACAATGTGCCGATGCGCTCTGCCACATACCCCACGAACTGGGAGCTGTCCGCAGGAAGGGCGCTCGCCGTGGTCCGCTACCTCAGCGAGGTCAAAGCGGTGCCAGAGAACCGGCTGGCAGCAATCGGGTATGGAGAATACAGGCCGATCATCGGGAACGATAGCCCGGCCAATCGGGCCCTGAACAGAAGGGTCAACCTGCTTATCATCATCGAGGAAGGAGAGTCGTTATAGGATGGCAGAAATCAAGAAAAGCAAACCGAAAAAGATGGTCATCATCGTAGTCCTCCTGGTTGTCGCGATCCTTGGCGGAGCGATTTCCGCAGTGTTCATGTTCACCG
Source organism: Clostridiaceae bacterium (assembly GCA_035581745.1). GTDB lineage: Bacteria > Bacillota > Clostridia > Clostridiales > Clostridiaceae > Youngiibacter. The sequence goes on along the minus strand of DATISI010000016.1, from coordinate 3,170 downwards.
AGCTGACCATGGCGGACGTCCGGGACAAGTTCGAGAAGCATGAGGAATATATGGTCCCATTGGACAGCTTCACGGTGAACCTGGGTTCAGGCACCGGCAGCTACCTGAAGACCCAGATCTCCCTGATGTATACGGACGAGGAGAAAACCCCGATGTTCGCGGGGAAGACCAGCCAGATCCGGGACATCATCATCAGGGACCTCATGGCCTACACCTCCAGGGAGCTGCTTGAAGCAGGCGGACTGGACAAGGTGAAGGAAAGGCTGAAAACAGACATCAACACGGCACTGGGCGAGGAAGCGGTCATGGAGATCTACTTCACGGACTTCCTCATCCAGTAAGACTCAAACGATAGGAGACAAGGAGCTAGAGATGGATTTTGAAATGGTATTCGCGCTGCTGCAGTCCTTTGTGGCACTCCTCGCTGTCATCGTCCTCGCATACGTCGTCCTCAGGGCGGGAAAGAAACTCACTGCTGGCCCAAAGAACTATGTGCGGATCGTGGAGAAGACGGCGCTGTCAAAAGACTCCTATCTTGCCATCGCGCAGGTGGGGTCACAGTACCACCTCATCAGCGTGACCTCCGGGGAGGTCAGGATCCTGAAGGACATCGATGCTGCGGAAGTGGAGGCGGTCCTCGAGGCGAAAAGGCTTCAGTTCGAGGAGAATCCCCTGAAGAAGTTCATGGACGGAAAGGGACAGCTTGCGGAGATTTCCCTGAAGAAGCTGCTCGACAGGAGGAAGCACCGTGTCTAGGAAGCGGATGGCCCTTTTCCTGACCCTTTTCACATTCTTCCTCCTCATCCTCCCAAAGGGGATTCCGGCATACGCTTTAGACCTCAGCAATTTCGGCATCAACTTCAACGGGTCAGGGAACGAGCCCCAGGCACTGGTCGACACCATGAAGGTGTTCATCATGCTAACGGTCCTCACTCTGGTTCCCGCATTCCTCATCCTGACTACCTGCTTCACCAGGGTGGTCGTCGTGCTGTCCTTCCTCCGGAATGCGATCGGAAGCCAGCAGACACCGCCGAACCAGGTGCTCATGGGCCTTGCGCTCTTCATCACCCTTTTCATCATGCAGCCGGTGTATGGCCAGGTCATGGACCAGGCCGTCACCCCCTACCTGAACGAGACCATCACCCAGGCAGAAGCTTTCGATATCGGCTCAGCGCCGATCAAACGCTTCATGCTGGCCCAGACCAGGGAGAAGGACCTTGCCCTGTTCATGCGGGCGGCCGAAGTGGATGACGTCCAGGATCCTTTAGAGCTGTCCTTCACCGTGATCGTCCCTGCGTTCACCATCAGTGAGCTCAGGATGGCGTTCAGCATCGGGTTCATCCTGTTCCTTCCGTTCCTCGTCATGGACATCGTCGTGTCCAGCATCCTGATGTCCATGGGAATGTTCATGCTTCCGCCGGTCATGATCTCCCTGCCCTTCAAGCTCCTTCTCTTCATCCTGGCGGATGGATGGTACCTTGTTGTCGAATCTCTGCTACGCGGTTTCAAATAGGAGGAACAGAACATGAATCAGACTATGGCTTTAGACCTTTTGAGAAGTGCATTCATGAACACCCTGAAGGCTTCCGCCCCGATCATGGTCGTGGCGATGGTCGTGGGCCTCGTCATCAGCGTGCTGCAGGCGACCACACAGGTCCAGGAGCAGACCCTTTCCTTCGTGCCGAAAATGGTCGCCGTCATCCTTTCCCTCATCATCTTCGGCAGCTTCATGATGAACACGATGGTGGGATTCCTCGGGGATGCCTTCGGGCTGATCCCGAGGCTGTAGGAGAGGCGCATGTTCATCCTTGAGGTGCAGCAGTTCTTCTTCATCGCAGCAAGGATCACCGCCTTCATCGTCATGGTGCCGGGGTTCTCGCACAAGAGTGTGCCGGCTACGGTGAAAGTCGCCCTTTCCCTCGTCCTCAGCTGGATGGTCTACATGAACATCCCGGCAGCGCCGGTGTATGAACATACCCTGCTCTTCATCCTCTCCGTCATGCGGGAGGCGGTCATAGGCCTCATGATGGGATATGCTGCGAAGCTGGTGTTCACGGCCGTCGAGATGGCAGGCCAGCTCATCGACTTCCAGGTCGGATACTCCATGGGTGCGATCTATGACCCTTCGAGCGGAGCGACCTCCTCCTATTACGGGAGGCTTTTCTACTGGATGAGCATCATGGTGTTCTTCATGCTGAACCTCCACCAGACCATGGTCCTCTCCCTGATGGATTCCTTCAGGGTCGCCCCGGTCGGAATGCTTGGACTTGACGGCCTGAACCTCGAAGGGATCCTGTATCTCTTCTCCCATGCCTTCCGGATCGCCTTCAGCATCGCGGCACCCATGCTGATCGTCCTCCTGGTCACCGACATCGTCATGGGGCTGATCTCGAGGACCGTGCCACAGATCAATGTCTTCATGCTGGGCATGCCCCTGAAGTCCCTGATCGGCATGGTGATGTTCCTCCTCCTCGCCTCCGTCTTCCTGTCCTATGCGGGGAATACCCTGCACCTCATGGACGGTTATGTGCGAAAGATATCCGAGATGTTCCGTTAAAGGGGGGATACCATGCAGGACAAGCATTCCAAAACCGAAGAGGCCTCCCCGAAGCGGCTGCGGGACAGCCGGAAGAAGGGGCAGGTCGCAAAGAGCGGGGACCTCAACTCCTCGGTCTCCTTCCTGGCCTTCGCCCTGCTCCTCACCGGGCTCGGACAGTACCTCTTCAAGAATTCCTTCGAGATGGTGCGTGCGACCCTAAGGACAGGACCAGGCGAGACCCTGAGCGCAGGGAATGCGGGGAGCATCCTCATGCAGAGCGCGTTAAGGTTCTTTGTCATCTTCCTTCCCTTCGGTCTCGTGGCCGTGGTCGTGGGAATCGTGACGAACCTCGCCCAGGTGGGCTTCCTCTTCACAGCGGAGCCTATCAAGCCGGACTTCAAGCGGCTGAACCCCCTCGAAGGATTCAAGAACATCTTCTCCTCGAAATCCCTGTTCAACAAGTTCAAGAGCATCATGAAGCTATGCGTCGTGACCTTCATCACCCTCAATGGACTGAAGAAGGTCATCATCCCCATCATGAACGCGGGACAGATGGGGGTGGAGAAACTCTTTCCCTTCTTCATCGACATCGTGCGGACCCTGAGCATCAGCATCGCCTCCCTCATGATCG
>DATISI010000015.1:0-3057 GCA_035581745.1 Clostridiaceae bacterium | reverse complement strand
AGTTCCTTATTTGTACGGTTCTCCACTCACTCAGGCAGCCATACCTGTTCCAATATCACCTTCTTTTCACCACATCCTGATTATCTTTCCCCACGTGAAACGACAAAAAACCCGGCTGTTGTTCAGCCAGGTTTCAAGGTTCATCCTTGTCTTCTATGATGCTTTCTATGGGAGCGCTCTTTCGAGTCCCTGTACCTTTGGAATACATGAGTGTCTCCAGTCTGGACCAGGTGACCTATCTGAAAATCCTGTCGACGCTGATTTTCAGCCGTTCTTCTGTCTTCTGGTAGGTATTCGTGATTTTCAGCCTTCCCTTGGAATATCTTTCTTTGATGAGATGGATCCTTCTGATCACGCCTGAATCCACATCGATTTTGGAATCCGAATTGGGATACTCGCTGAGGATCTTCTCATAACGCAGGAAAGCCTTCCGTACCGCGTCTTCCCAGGAAAGGTAGAGCCTGTCCGCCGCGGTGTCTCCTATCCGCTTCAGGAGAGGCAGGTTGCTACACGCCAGGATGACCTGTTCCGCGATGGAGGCGGCTTCCTCCTCCGCAAGGATTCCGGTGTCATTGTGCAGGATGCCTTCCGCTGCGCAGCTACCCCTGACGAGGAGGCTCGCCGTGTGGCATGCCGCCGCTTCCCGGACGACAATCCCATTGGTATCGTAAGTCGAAGGGAAGAGGAAGAGGTGGGCGATGCTGAAATACACCTTGAGTTCATCCCGGTCGTATATGGCCCCGGTGAAGAGGCATCGGTCAGAAAGTCCCTTCTCTTCGACATAGTCCATGATCTCTTTCCTGTCTGCACCTTCTCCGACAAAGATCATCCTGAAATCCTCACCATTGTCCCTGGCGATCCGCAGCGCGTCCACCGTGAGACGTATCCCTTTATACCACATCATCCTTCCCACATAGAGGAAGGTAGGCATATCTTCGTCAAGACCCAGATTCTCCCGAAGGCTGTCCATCTCGCCCTGGGGGGATTTCCCTTTTGTGTAATCTGCACCATTCTCCATGATCACGCATTTTCCACGATAACCCAGATTCCTCAGGTTCTCCCCTGCACCTTCCGAAACCGCCCATACCTCATCACAGGCATTGATGTTGGAAAGGAGCATCCTGACGGAGGCTTTCCGGGCCGGATTGAATGCCAGACGCTTCTCGATATCGATATCGAATTTCGTGTGGTAGGTAAGGACGATGGGCGCGCCGGTATAATACCTCAGCACCCGTGCCAGGATGGTTGATGAGAAAGGACTATGGGTATGGATGAGGTCGATCTTCTTCGCTTCCAGCCTCGCGATGACCGCGGAATTGAAAGGGTAGCCTGCCCTGTAACCGAGTCTCTTGCTGATATGCGCACTGGGATACCTGACGACCTCAAAAGGATAATCGTCCACCACATTCGGATAGAAAGGGGTAGCCACCACCACATTTGCGTGGTTCTTCTGGATTGCCTTCGCATAATTCACCACCGCGTTGGCTACCCCGTCAAGGGTGGGTGGGAAGGAATCATTAAAGAGACCGATCGTTAACTTGTCCATAATGCCTCCATTACTCCTTAATTGATGATTCTATCATGCCTGCGGTGAAGATTGCACAAAGGATGTCCATCACCTTCACCATACAATTACCTCTATTATAATATACGAACCATTAAAAACATATGAAGTATTGGTTACGAAAATTCTTAATTCTTCGTTCAGCCTATCAAAAGAATATCCCCGTGACCCTGGCATGCTTTAGACAGCGCGTCAGGAGTCGCGGGGATATCGGCCTTATCTCATCAGGAAAAGAATTTCCCGTCTCTCGTATAATTGACAACGCGGAACTTGAGGTCATTATGCTCGACGACACTGCCCACTTTCTTTCCAAGGAGCTTCATTCCGAGCGGCGACTCTACCGCGATCTTGATTCCTTTCGTCTCCGGTGTGATGGTCTTCTCCTCGACCAGCGTGACAAACATGTACTTCTTCCCATTAATGTCATATACCCTGATCCTGCTGCCAAGTCCAGTCAGCCTGCTTTCATCCACGGGCTTGGTCTCCAAAGGCTTCACCTCGCCTCCTGTCTCCTGCCCCGCCTTCACTTCGCCTGCCTGTTCCATGCCCTTTTCTTCTTTATTGTCCGGTTTATCATGCATTGATTCCCGCTCCTTCTCTATGATATTAAGGGATCCTCAGATCCAACTGCCGGTTTCGGTTGCACCATCCCCAGTTGGGATAGTGTGCCCGGTTCCTGGGTACTGTTGGAGTGTCCGCAGCACATGCCATGCCCCGCGGAAAATTCACCAGATGCCTAATGTCATTATAAGGAATATCTGTCCGATTTACCATGGCCTGTGAAGATTCTTCCAGATTCCGCCTTGACAGAATCCCGCTGGTAACGAATTCATTTTAAGGATTCCATTTAATTCAGGCCACTTTTCCAATTTTCTTATTATTTTGATTTCCAGACCCATCTTTTCCTTGTCGAGACATCCAATTTTTGTTAAAGTATACCTTATACATATTTTGTAACAAAAGGAATCATTTATTGTGAATATAATCTCTTTATTCCTGCATTCATTGCTATAGTGACAAAAAATCAGGGCTGACAGAATTATGCCCTGAAGAAAGAAGGTAATCATGAGAATCATTGTACTCGTCAAGCAAGTCCCCGATATGGAGAATGTGACCTTCGACCGGGTGAGAGGTGTCGTCGACAGGAATTCTGCCGGAACAGAGATCAATCCTTTCGACCTCAACGCCCTGGAGGCTGCGGTCACGATCGCTGAGCATACTGGCGCAGAGGTCAGCGTGCTCAGCATGGGACCGCCATCCTGCGAGACAGCCCTCAGGGAGGCCATCGCACGAGGTGCCGATTCTGGATATCTGCTCAGCGACCGCAGATTCGGAGGCTCCGATGTCAGGGCCACGGCCATGACACTTGCCGCTGGGATCCGGAAGATCGGTGATTTCGACCTCATCCTTTGCGGGATGCAGACGGTCGATGGGGATACCGGCCAGGTCGGTGCGGAAGTCGCAGAGATGCTGGGCATCCCTCATGTCAGCTA
>DATISI010000014.1:0-1674 GCA_035581745.1 Clostridiaceae bacterium | reverse complement strand
CGACAACGAAACAAAGACGGGTATGCTTCTCACGGGTGGAAAGGTCCTTTCCTGAACCGCTTCTCGCTTCCTGCAGTGCTGATTCTACCGGAACCGTATACTGGATGGCGTTCCTGACGCCAGGAACCCTTCTGATGGCGTCCGAATGTCCCTGGCTTACACCTTCACCCCAGAAGGTGTAGTCCTTTCCTGAGGGCAGCACGGCGTTTGCAAGGACCCTGTTCAGGGAGAAGAGGCCCGGATCCCAGCCGATGCTGATCATGCTGACTTTCCCTGATTCCTTAGCGCTCTTGTCCACTTCCGTGAAATATCCGGGAATCTCCGCATGATTGTCATAGCTGTCTACGGTATTGAAGATCCTGTTGATGGTTTTTGTCTGCTTTGGCAGGTCGGTAGCGGAGCCGCCACAAAGGATCATGACGTCCACCATTTCCCTGAAATCCTCCAGGGCATCCATCGAATAGACCGGATTTGCCGTATCCAGTGTCGCAGGATCCCTTCGGGTGAAGACCCCAACGATCTCCATGTCCGGATTGTTCCTTACCGCATGTTCCACACCTCTGCCGAGGTTGCCATATCCTACGATCCCTAATCTTATCTTTTCCATATTCTTCCTCCAATGCTGATTTTGGCAGATCATCCTTTTCTGCATCCCATCCTGACGTCAGGATTTTGAAGTCCCAAAAACAGGGAAGATGAATACCTTTGTCCATGTCTTCGCACACAACAGATTACTGGATGAAGCTGCCATTTTTAACAGTTTACCAAACATTTTGAGGATTGGGAATGTTTATCCCATATTTCCTGTGAAGTTTACACGAATCAGGGAGCGGACCAACGGAATCTCGTCATGATTCCAGAAGATTTGCCGAGGCTTAAGGTCATCTTCGGGGAATAATCTGAATAGTTTGACATTTGCATGGCGATATCCTACAATATAACCAAATACAAGGTTGTTATGCGGAAGCAGATGAGACCGACCAGATGGGACAGCGTGCCTTGTCTTGTTTGGGGTCTTTTTTTACGCCGTTGTTCGCTGATAGGGTTTCTCGCCTCGTTATCCTCAGGTATCATAATCATATTTTGAGGAGGCGAAAATCATCATGATGAAGTATCTTCAGAAACTTGGAAGGTCACTGATGCTGCCTGTCGCGGTTCTCCCTGTGGCTTCAATCCTCATGGGTATCGGCTACTGGATCGACCCTATCGGATGGGGTGGAGGAAGTCCGCTTGCGGCATTCCTCATCAGTGCCGGTGCTGCGATCATCGACAACATGTCCATCCTTTTCGCGGTTGGTGTCGCACTCGGAATGTCCCGGGACAAGGATGGATCGGCTGCCCTTGCCGGACTTGTGGCCTTCCTGGTGATCACGAAACTGCTGTCCACAGGTACTGTGGCTCAGCTCCAGGGGATCGAGGCTGACCTTGTGAACCCGGCTTTCGGAAGGATCGCCAACCAGTTCATCGGTATCATCTCTGGGCTTGTCGCGGCGGGGATGTATAACCGCTACTCCAAAGTGCAGCTCACCCCAGCCCTCTCCTTCTTTAGCGGGAAACGGCTGGTTCCGATCCTCACGTCCGTCGCCATGATCCTGGTCTCCGGCGTTCTCTTCTTCGTATGGCCGGTCGTCTATTCAGGGCTTGTCGCTTTCGGTACGACCATCTCCTCCATGG
>DATISI010000013.1:0-3573 GCA_035581745.1 Clostridiaceae bacterium | reverse complement strand
CAATTTTTTATCCTTTATATTATAGCACGTTCAAAAACCCACGGCACAAATAATTGAACCGTGGGTCGGCATTCCATATTCATGATGGGTATCCTGTCTAGATGTTCGCGCTCTGTGGTTTGTCCTTGGGTACAGGATTCTTTTCCTTCTTCTCCTTCACCTGGCTCAGCTGGCTGTCGAACAGCTTCTTCTGCAGGTCAAGGACCTTGTACTTGTACGACTGGAGTTCGAACTTCAGCTCCTTGTTCATCTTGGAGATGTTCTCATTCTCGTCCCGGTACTCGCGCGCGCTGTCCATGGTCAGGTGCAGCTCTGTCTCAAGCCGCTTGATCTCCTTGTCCCGCATGAGCAGGTCCTCATCCTCACCCTTCTTCTCTTCGTTCAGCAGGGCCTCATAGACAAGCTTCTCTTCATTCAGGCTCTCGACTTCCTTCTTCAGGCGTTCGATCTCTTCCGTGAGGACGATGACGTCCTTATGGACAGATCCTTCGGAGTTCTGCATCTTCGAGAGCTTCTCCTCGACCTTGAACCGTTCATCCACGGCATTGAGCGCCGTCAGGATGGAAGCGGATGCCGAGCTCACCATATAGTTCTTCTCGAGGATCGTGTGGATCATCTTGTTTACAGTCTCTCCAACCTTGCGCAAATATTCATCAGATTCATTACCTTTTATGCTGTATTCCGTTCCGTTAATCCTTACTGTAACCTTGTTCAAAAGACAGACCCCCTTATCTCGATAGACCGCTATAAGATATATCATACACACTTCCGTGAGCATATGCAATAATTGAATAAATTTTTGAAATATTCCATTTTATCCTTGTCTTCCCTGATGAATCCGTAAAAGCCATCTCCCGGCATGCGGATTCATCATCAGCAACCCCAGATCCGTCCATGCTGAGCGTCCGTGAAAAAGCGTTCTGGGGAGGTCCCTATTTCCTGCGGTACATCGCCCTCTGCGGGGAGAGACTGAGTCTCTGCAGCATCCGCAGCAGGGGCTCCAGGATATGCATCCGCTGGGGAAGGAAAGGTGTGGCGGCCGAGAGGACCAAAAGGGTGCTGGCCATGACCATCATGAACCATTTCAGGAAGTCTGGCATCTTCCTCAACACCTCGAGCTTCCGCCACATCAGCATTCTCCCCTTTTGAAGCGCAAACATCCATGATCGTTGTACCCGGGGTCTGATCCTTAGGATTCCCGCTGTAATCAGCCTGTAAAAAATGAAGGCAGAAGCCGCGATGAAAGGCACCACATAGTAGAAGATCCTGAACATCATGACCGCCCCAAGGGATTGTGTCGCGTTGAGTCCTGAATCCTGCAGCCCAAGCACCATGATCACATCAAATACCCCAAGACCGGCTGGCATGGGACTCACCATCCCGACAGACATGGCGACCGTGAAGGACAAAAGGGATCCGACCAGGCTGAGCCCAGGATCGATCTGGTGACCGATGATCCAGAGGAAGACCGCTGCGGACATCCACCCCAGGGTGGAAACTGCGACCATGCCCATCTTGATTTTCAGGCTTCCTACAAAACCCCACTTCTCCAGTTTATCCTGCACAAATGGAATCGGAATGAACGCACTGAGAAGAAAGAGGAGAAGATATGCCCGGAAGAGGATCCTCACACCGAAGAGCGCAGGGGAGCCCGGAAGGATGCTGCCGGAGTATCCTGTTCCGAGCAGGGAGAGCCACATCATCACCCCGAGTCCGGTGAAATATGAGGGCAGAAGCAGCACATTGATCCGCAGAAGGTCCTCTTTCTCCAGGTTTTCCTTCCGATAGAACATGGTCCTGACCATCGCGCCGCCCATTCCACCCAGACCGGCCAGACTGTTGATCGCGCTGGCTGTCCAGGCTGTCCTGAAGATATCCATTTTTCCTATTGTCCTGGGATTGAAATGGAACCATGCGAAGTCATAGAACGTGGTCACGGATACCGCCGTAAAACCTGCAGCCATATAAAGGAGCAGTGTGGTGTCCGGCGTGTGTTTCAGAAGGCTCACCGCTTCTCCAAACTGGATTTCGTCCAGGACGTGACTTCCTTCCATGAACATCAGGAGAACGATGAGAAGCAGAGGGATCCGCTTCAGCCATCCCACCGCCTGATCCCCTGACCCCAGTTCCTTCAATTTCTTCCGTAAAAATCCCATCGTCGTCTCCCCTTCTGGAAATGCAATCCCATCATCCTGGACGGGACCACTAAAAACATCTCATATCGTATCACTTCCTCTCCCCGCTTGCTACCTTATTGCCCTTAAAACTTTCTGTTATCTTTGCCGAAGGACAGGATTCCTTACCATCTTCAATGCTGGCACGTGTAGGGCATCATTCTCCAGCAAGGGAAGTCCTTCACTGCAGCAAATCGTATGTTGGAATGATCATCCGCCATCATCAGAAAACTGAATATTGTGTAAACATTGCGTTTAGAAGCCCTAAAACAGGTATTTTGGGATGTTTGTGCCAGAATGTAGGTTATAATGAAAGTAGTGACAGGGATATGCGGAATGGGTGAGAGCCCAGTCCGTCTATTTGTTCCTGGCTAAGGAGAGTACCGGATCCAGAAGTCCGGTGGAACCATAGACTGTTGGTGTCAGCCGGTGAAGCACTGTTTTTAATGATGAAGGAGGGAAACCACACATGTACCAGTTATCGAATGACAAGTTTGAAGTGACACTGAGTTCCCGAGGCGCAGAACTGCTCAGCATGAAGGACAGTGACGGAGAAGAATTCATCTGGAATGGGGACAAGACGCATTGGGCCTATCATTCTCCCCACCTGTTCCCCGTGATCGGCAGACTTGAGGACGATACCCTTAAGGTCGAAGGACATGACTATACCATGGTGAGGCATGGTTTCGCGAGGATTTCAGACTTCGCACTGGTGGAGAAGGATGACAGGAGCATAACTTTCCGTCTCTCCTCCAATGATGAGACCGCGAAACGCTATCCGTACCTCTTCAATTTCCTCGTCTCCTATGAACTGGAGGATAACACGCTGAAAGTCGGTTATACGGTGGTCAACAAGGATGAGAAGACCATCTACTTCTCCGTGGGCGGACACCCCGCTTTCATGGCACCAAGACGGGAAGATGAGGTTTTCGAGGACTATCTCCTGGAATTCGCGGAGCATGAGGACCTCATGCGATGGAAACTGAGACCCAGCGGACTCTTCGCCCGGGAACAGGAGCTCTTCGGAAAAGGTGTGAAGACCATCCATCTGAAGAAGGAGATCTTCGAAGACGATGCCCTGGTGTTCGACCATCTGAATAAGAACAGGATCACACTGAAATCGAAGAAGAACCCCAAGGAACTGGTCTTCGATTTCCCGGAATTCCCTTTCCTTGGCATCTGGACCATGACGGGCTCCGCGCCCTTCATCTGTCTGGAACCCTGGTTCGGTCATGCGGATTTCGAGGATTTCAACGGAGAATTCAGTGAAAAGGAAGACAATGTGAGCCTTGAAGCCGGAAAGACGTTCCATGCCGGATATTCCATCACGATCAGATAACATGAAGCGCCTTCGGTCTGACTGGGTATCCTGTATACAGACCAAAGGCGCTTCCCTATT
>DATISI010000012.1:0-5898 GCA_035581745.1 Clostridiaceae bacterium | reverse complement strand
AGGTGGTTTTGATCCCGCTTCCAGGAGCCTGTCATGACACCATTCATATTGAAAACGTCCTCATGCAGGGAAAGTGGAAGAGATAAGGAGATTATACCTAAATGTGTATAATTAATTGGAAATTGGAAGAAAAATCCGTGTATTCCGCTTTTCATTACCGGAAATCCATGATAAAATAAAAAACATTAAACATGAATGCGTCTTGGGAATCCTGATGGGGAAGCACCGGGAGGCATAAAATTTGAAGAGAAGAACGTAGGAGGCGACAAATGAATTATTATTCAGAGAAAGTAAATTTTTATAAAGGCAACAAGCCGAAGGAACTGCTGGAGAAATACGGCAGTCCGCTCTATGTCTATAGTGAGGAGATCCTGAGACAGAAGGCACAGGACATGAAGGGACTGGCGACGGTTCCAAACTTCCAGTCCAACTACTCCGTGAAGGCGAACTCCAACATCCACCTGCTGAAAATCCTCTGTGAGGAGGGCATGTATGCGGATGCGATGTCCCCGGGAGAGATCCTCGCGCTTGAAGCAGCCGGATTCACCCCGGACAGGATCTTCTACATCGCGAACAACGTGAGCGTGGAGGAGATGGCTTTCGCCATCGACAGGAACATCATCGTGAGCGTGGATTCCCTGAGCCAGCTGGAGCAGATCGGACAGATCAAACAAGGACTCGAAGTCGCCATAAGGTTTAATCCGTGCGTCGGCGCAGGCCACTCCGAGAAAGTCATAACAGGGGTGAAGAAAACCAAGTTCGGCGTCTCCATCGAGGATATCGACAAGGTGGATGAGATCCTTGCGGCGTATGACCTGAAGCTTGTAGGCATCAACCAGCATATCGGCTCCCTGTACATGGAGAAGGATCCCTTCATCCTGGGCGTGAAGAGCCTCCTGAATATCGCGCTGAGCTTCAAGGACCTCAAGATCATCGACTTCGGTGGTGGTTTCGGGATTCCGTACAAGAAGCAGGAAGGGCAGCCTCCTCTTGATATCGACGGACTGAGGGAGGAATTCACACAGGTCCTGACAGACTGGATGAAGGAACATGGAAGGAATCCGCTCTTCAAGATCGAGCCAGGCAGGTATGTCGTGGCAGAATCCGGAATCCTCCTCGGAACCGTGCATGCGGTCAAGGAGAATGCCGGTGTGAAGTATGCGGGCACGGACCTCGGGTTCAATGTCCTCGCAAGACCGGTCATGTACGACAGCCATCACGATGTCGAAGTCTATCCGAATGACGGAAGGACGCTTGGCGAAGAAGAGGTCGTGAACGTGGTCGGAAACATCTGCGAAAGCGGAGACATCATCAGGAAGAATGCCACACTGCCACAGATCATGCTTGGTGACACCTTAGGGGTCATGGATGCAGGAGCCTATGGTTATGCGATGAGTTCCAACTATAACAACAGGATCAGGCCGGCAGAAGTGCTGATCACCCTGGATGGCAGCGTGAAGCTCATCAGGAAGATGGATACTTATGAAGAACTTCTTCTAAATATGCAGAATCTATAAAAATTAATAAAAAATTTATATGAATAACTGGCGGGTGGAACTTTCATTTCCACCCGCTTTTCGCATGCCTTTCCTGCATCTTTGAATCAAAATGAAAGTTTGATAATCAAAGTCTTCATGGCATGGCAAATTGGCTCTTATTGGTACCGTGTTATTCATAAATAAATGGCGTAAAATGATGCAATTGGACTGCAATGGACTGGAAAAATGCTTGTTTTCTTTGGGTTTTGTGGTAGTATTAGAATGAAGACAGAGGGAAAAGGTGAGCAATTTGAACATCAAACTGAACAAGAACAATGGGAAACCACTATACAAACAGCTGAATGAACAGATCACCGACCTCGTCCGGAGCCGGGAACTGCCACCGGGATACAAGATGCCGACGGAGAGGGACCTCTCCCTGGAACTTGGAATCTCGAGGAACACCGTGAGCTCGGCCTATAAGGAACTGGAAAAGCAGAACATCCTCGTCTCCCACCAGGGGAAAGGGACTTTTGTCACAGAAGAGAGCATCCTGAGTCTCGGTCGTGACAGGTTCCAGAAACTGCACAGGCTGATGGACATGGTGCTGGATGAAGCCTATGACCAGGGTGTGGAGAAGAATGAACTCCTGGACATCCTGGAGGAGCGGATCTCCGAGAAATCGGCGCTCAGACGCAACACCCACTCGCTGTTCCTGGAATGCAACATCGAGCAGGCGAAGTTCTTCGCAAAGGAACTTCAGGAATCCACCGGAATCCCCTGTGACCCGCTGACCATCACGGACCTTGAAACCATGGACAGCCGGACAGAGGAAAAGGTGAAGGAAGCCAGCGTCGTCATCGTCACATTCAACCATGTGAAGGAAGTGTCGGACCTCCTTAAAGGGTATGACAAGGAGATCATGGGAATCGCCATCAATCCGGACCTCGAGACCATCGTGAGGATCGCAAGGTTCCCGGACAGGAAGAAACTCGGATTCCTCTGCATCTCGGACCAGTTCATGCAGAAGTCGAAGCAGGCACTCGATTCCGCGGGACTCGGATACCTGAGGATCAACTTCTCCAACACCAGGAAGGAAGAAGAGATCAGAAGGATAGTTGAGGAGAGCGAAATCCTCATCGTGTCACCGGGAAGAAGGAAAGACGTGGAGAAGTACAACGGGGAGAAGAAGGAGATCATCGAATTCCTCTTCAACCTCGATGAAGGATCAGTCAAGGCACTGAAGAGCAAAATGGCAGAGAAGAATCTCATTTAAGCAGATAAGTTAAGGAGTGTATAAGATAATGGAGAAGAAAACAATCATACTGGGCGTCATCGGGTCAGACTGTCACGCAGTAGGGAATAAGATCCTGGACTATTCGCTGAGCGAAGCAGGATTCAACGTGGTCAACATCGGTGTCCTATCCCCACAGGAGGACTTCATCAATGCGGCGATCGAGACGAACGCACAGGTCATCATGGTCTCCTCCCTGTATGGACATGGAGAGATCGACTGCAGAGGGATGCGGGAGAAATGCGAAGAAGCCGGACTGAAGGACATCCTCCTCTATGTCGGTGGAAACATCGTCGTCGGCAAGCAGGATTTCCGTGAAGTCAAGAGAAGGTTCGAGGACATGGGATTCGACAGGATCTATCCACCTGGAACCACAGTAGATACCGCGATCCATGACCTGAAGGAAGACCTGTACAAAGAAATGGTGATCGGAGCTTAAACATGGAAGCCTATCTATTCATCGACTTCGGAAGCACATACACAAAACTTACTGCGGTAGATACGGAAAATGATGAGATCCTCGCGACCGGAAAAGCGTATACGACGGTGGACACGGATGTCATGGAGGGCTTCGAGAAAGCCCTTAAGGATGTGACAGACCAGTGTCCGGACCTCGAATTCGTGAAGAAGGTCGCATGCTCCTCCGCTGCGGGCGGACTGAAGATCATTGCCATCGGACTGGTTCCGGAACTCACAGCAGAGGCGGCCAAAAGGGCCGCATTAGGTGCGGGCGCCAGGGTCATCAAGGTGTACAGCTTCAAGCTGAACAGCGATGAGATGGAAGAGATCGTGAATGCGAATGCGGACATGATCCTCCTTGCGGGAGGCACCAACGGTGGAAACGCCGAAGTGATCCTCCATAACGCCGAGATGCTGAAGAAGCATCATATCGGGATTCCCGTCGTCGTCGCAGGGAACAAGAGCGTGAGCGACGAGATCCGGGCGATCTTCGAGGGAAGCGTGGACTACCATATCACAGAAAATGTCATGCCGAGCCTGAACAGCATCAATGTCCTCCCCGCAAGGGAGACCATCCGGACCATCTTCATGGAACGGATCGTGAAGGCGAAGGGCATGGAACATATCGAAGGAATCATAAGCGGCATCCTGATGCCGACACCTGCCGCGGTGCTTAAAGCTGCGGAAGTGCTGTCGCTCGGGACTAGAGATGAGGAGGGAATAGGAGACCTTGCGGTTATCGATATCGGTGGTGCGACCACGGATGTCCATACCATAGCCGAAGGGGCACCTAGCAAACCCTCTGTTATTTTGCGCGGACTTGAGGAACCCCTCTCGAAAAGGACTGTGGAAGGAGACCTCGGCATGCGGTATTCCGCACTTTCCCTGTTCGAAGCATCCGGAAAGCGCCTGCTCCGCAAGTACATCGACGACAAGGATTACGATGTCGAAGCCGAATTCAGGAAGCGTCATGACGATACGACCTTCCTTCCCGAAGCGGAAAAGGACATCGCCTTCGACGAGGCCATGGCCAAGGTCTGCTGCGACATCTCGATGAAGCGCCATGCCGGAACCGTCCAGGCGATGTACTCCCCACTCGGGATGATGTACGCGCAGGAGGGGAAGGACCTCATGGAGCTGCCCTATATCGTGGGGACGGGCGGCGTCATCGTGAACAGCCCTGACCCGAAAGCCATCCTGGAGGCGTCCCTGTTCTCCATGGATGACCCCGAATCCCTGAAACCAAGGCACCCGAAATTCCTGTTCGACAAAGACTACATCCTGTCCGCCATGGGACTTCTTGCCATGATCGACAGCGACAAAGCCCTGAGAATGCTTAAAAAATATATCGTAGAATGTTAGGAGTACGAAGATGGACCTTAGAAACAAGAAAATGACTGAAGATGAGTTTTTCCGGATCAGGAAAGAGATCCTGACCCACTGGCCGACTGGAAAGGACGTGGACCTTCAGGAGGCTGTGGACTACCTGAAGAAGGTTCCTGAAGAGAAGAACTTCGCGAAGAAACTAAGGAAAGCAAAAGAGGCGAACATCACCCTGGCCCAGCCTAGGGCGGGTGTCGCGCTGATCGATGAACATATCAGGCTCCTGAACTACCTCGAGAAAGAAGGCGGCGCGGACCTCCTTCCTTCCACCGTCGACTCCTACACCAGGCAGAACCGCTACCATGAATGCCAGGTCGGGATCGATGAGTCCATCAAGGCGGGCAGGTCCCTCCTGAACGGCTTCCCCGTGGTCAACCATGGCGTGGAAGGCTGCAGGAAGGTCTATGAGAACGTCCATGTCCCGCTGCAGGCGAGACACGGCACACCAGATGCGAGACTCCTTTCGGAGATCATCCATGCCTCAGGCTGGACCTCCAACGAGGGCGGCGGAATCAGCTACAATATCCCTTATGCGAAGAGCGTATCCATGGAGAAGACCATCACTGACTGGCAGTACTGTGACCGCCTTGTCGGCTTCTACGAGGAGCAGGGGATCGAGATCAACAGGGAGCCCTTCGGTCCGCTGACAGGGACACTTGTTCCACCGTCCACATCCAACGCGGTTGCAATCATCGAATCGCTTCTCGCGGCAGAGCAGGGCGTGAAGAACATCACCGTGGGCTACGGCCAGTGCGGAAACCTCATCCAGGACATCGCGGCCATCCGGGCGCTGGAGTCCCAGACGAAGGAATACCTCATGAGATTCGGCTATGGCGACGTGTACATCACGACGGTCTTCCACCAGTGGATGGGTGGATTCCCCGAGGACGAGGCGAGAGCCTTTGGCGTCATCTCTTTGGGTGCCACTGCGGCAGCCCTTGCGGGCGCGACCAAGGTCATCGTCAAGACCCCTCATGAGGCACTGGGCATTCCGACCATGGAAGCCAACGCACAGGGCATCCGGGACACCAAGATGATCCTGAACCTCCTGAAAGGGCAGCGTATGCCGATGAGCCAGGAGCTCGGGGACGAGATCGCGATCATCAAGGCGGAGACAAGATGCATGATCGAGAAGATGCTGGAACTCGGACGCGGAGACCTCGCAAGGGGAACCGTCGAAGGCTTCAAGGCAGGAATCATCGATGTGCGTTTCGCCCCATCGAAATACAATCATGGCAAGATGATGCCGGCGAGAGACAACAGCGGTGCGGTGCGGTACCTCAT
>DATISI010000011.1:0-6727 GCA_035581745.1 Clostridiaceae bacterium | reverse complement strand
TTCGTGTCTCCGATGTCGATGAAGACCGAGCTCAGGTTGAATACCGTATTCTTGACCACACCCAGGATAAGGTTCCCGGGGAGGATCTTCTCCTCTTTCGTTTCGATATGGCATTCCGTCAGGATGCCGTCCTCTTTGATGGCGATTCTTCTCAGTTCATTCTCTTCGATGATTATCTCTTTCAATGATTTCTCTCCTATGATCCCTATTTTTCATGTTGTCCTGTCTATCCGGCTCTGCCGGCCTGTAACGTCTCTTCCTAAAATGATACCACAAACCCCGGCCCATGGCACGCTGGCCGCCAAAATTGACAGTATAGATGGAGAACGCGTCTGCTCAGACCTTCACAGGAAGGGAAGGAAGCACGTCTACTCAGGACGCCGTGGGAATGAAAAAGCACCGGATGGAAGGTTGTCTTCCCCGATGCTCTGGAGCTGATTCATATTCTCTTGGACATTTGAAGGTTACCCGTTAGAAGAGTGTCGTCTTCCTTTTCATCCCGACATTGAGCACCATGCCAAGCGCGATGAAGGTGGTCAGTACGGAACTTCCTCCATAGGAGACAAGGGGCAGGGTGATTCCTGAAATCGGCATCAGGCCCATCGTCATCCCCACGTTCTGAAGGACGGAGAAGAGGAAGATGGAGAACACCCCCACAGCGATACACTTGCCAAAGATGTCCTCGGTGCTCTTCGCGATGGAGACCATCCGGTACATGATGAATCCATAGAGGAAGAGGAGGACCAGTCCGCCTATAAACCCGAAATTCTCGGCGACGACCGCAAAGATGAAGTCTGTATGGTTCTCCGGGACACGGCTGTAGAAGCCTGGTGTCGAAGAACCCGTCATCTTCCCGGAACCGATGCTGATGATGCTCTGGGTCAGCTGGTAGTTGATTCCAAGGTCGCTCCCCTCTTCGAACAGGAAGGAGGACAGGCGGGCTTTCCAGTGTGAAGGGAGGAAGTCTGTATTGAGGACAAAGCCCACGGCAACGGCGATGAAGCCGAAACCCGACCCGATGACCTTCATCGACAGTCCTACGGAAAAGAAGATTCCAAGGGTGATGAAGAAAGTGACCATGGTAAGTCCCATATCCGGCTGGAGCATCATGAGGATCATGGGAATCAGGGCATAGATCGCAGTGGAGACAAAGTTCGGGATATTGTTCAGGTTGCCTTCATTCTGATGGAGCTTCTTCCCGAGCATCAGCATGGTGGTGAGCTTCGCGAACTCCGCGGGCTGGAAGCCTCGCTGTCCGATGCTGAACCAGCCCGC
This sequence comes from Clostridiaceae bacterium, assembly GCA_035581745.1. Classification (GTDB taxonomy): domain Bacteria; phylum Bacillota; class Clostridia; order Clostridiales; family Clostridiaceae; genus Youngiibacter. The sequence continues at coordinate 5,452 of DATISI010000011.1, read as the reverse complement.
TGCACCTTTCACCTTGCCTGTCGCAAGCACGATGACGAGGAGCACCACGGTGATCCAGTACAGGACGTCCACCATCTTGTACACCATGCGGTAGTCCATGAGGAGGATGATATACATCACCACAAGGGAGACGAGGAGCCAGAGGACCTGTAGCCTGCCATAGGAGGAGAGACCCTCGCCATTGCCAGTCGCCCGGGAGATGTTCAGGGCTCCGAAGAGCAGGAGCAGGACTGCGGCGATGATGATGCCGAAATCCACTTCCTTGAGCTGTTTTCTATCGATGATGAATAATTTTATAAAGTTCATATGTACACCAAATCCCTGTCAATCCATACTAGAAATCATCGTCGGCATTTCGAGAAAGCAGAAAGCCGTATGTCCCTAATCAATAGTAAACCATACAGCTTTTGAATTCAATTCATAATTTCTTTACATCTGCTTAACTTATTCTGATGTTTTCATTTTCTTGATGGGAATGTTCGCAATCAGTGCCGGGATGGAACCATGGTCTGAATCGGTGTGGGTGATCTGGAGCTCCAGGTCCTCATCGAATTCCACATACTTCCTTAGTACCAGCATGATCTCATTCTTGATGTTTTCAAGAAGTTCAGGTGAGACATCTCCCCTGTCGTGTAAAAGGATTAGCTTTAGTCTGTCTTTTGCCACATCCTTAGAACCGTTGGTCTTCTTTTTGAATAATCCGAAAAAATCCATATTATGCTACCCCCTTATCTTTTCTTGAAAAGTTTGGAAAGTTTGGACAGGAAGCTCTCTTCCTCAGGCTTGAGGTCCATGAGCGGCACATCCTCTCCTGTGATTCTCCTTGCGATGTTCTGGAAGGCTGTACCTGCTCTTGTCCCGTCAGTCAGGACAATGGGCTCACCCTTGTTTGTGGACACGGTGATGCTCCTGTCGTCCGGTACGACGCCGAGAAGTTTCACAGAAAGGATCTCCAGGATATCGTCGATGTTCAGCATCTCTCCGCTCTCTGTCATGTCGTAATTCAGGCGGTTGATGACTACCCTGTGGTTGTCGATGCCTCTGGCATCGAGCTTGCCGATGACCCTGTCCGCATCCCTGACGGATGTGACTTCAGGATTGACGACGATGATGGCGCTGTCTGCAGCGACGATGGAGTTCTCGAAGCCCTGCTCGATTCCCGCAGGACAGTCGATGAGGATGTATTCGAACTCCTCTTTGAGCTCCTTGACGAGGCTGACCATCTGCTCGGTGGAGATGTCATTCTTGTCCTTGGTCTGCGCGGTTGGAAGAAGGCAGAGGTTTGGAAGCCTCTTGTCCTTGATCAGTGCCTGTTTCAGTTTGCATCTTCCATCGAAGTAATCGATGAGGGTGTAGACGATCCTATTCTCAAGTCCCATCAGGACATCAAGATTTCTCAGTCCGGTGTCTCCGTCGATGACGACGACCTTTTTACCCATCTGTGCCAGTGCTGTTCCGATATTGGCCGTCGTGGTCGTCTTGCCGACGCCACCTTTTCCAGACGTGATTACGATAGATTCTCCCATTTGATCTCTCTCCTTTGTTAATAAATAAACTTCCCTGGGTTATAAGGTTCCACGTAGATATTTCCATCCTTCAATTTCGCGACTTCCGGAAAATTGGTCTTGTTGGTTTCCGGTGGTCTTGCGAAAATCCCTGCGATAGACAGCAATGCTGGTGTCATTCCAATGGCTGCGATGATCGCCTCTTCATTTCCTGATGTCCCTGCAAAGACCCTGCCCTTAAGCTGTCCCAGGATGACGATATTCCCTTCAGCGAAGATTTCCGCACCGACGTGTACATCTCCAACGACGACAACATTTCCGGGGAAATCGATAAGGGAACCACCACGGAGGCTTCTTGTAATGAACTTGGTATTTCCTTCGCTTACGCCGGAAAAGACTTGTGGAAGGTCTTCTTTCCTGTTTGAATCCTCAAATTTGATGCTGAGGAAATTGATCTCATTCATAAGGCTGGTCTTGATGTACTCCATTTCGGAGTCCTTGAGCCTTATGGGATAGGTGGTGACGAACATGGCGTTGCCGTCGTAGAACTTCTTCAAAGGTTCCAGTTTCGTGATGATGGCTCCTACCAGTTCCTCCATAGAATTGAATTCCAAAAGATTGATCAGAAGATTGAGTCCCTTCCGATTGCCTTTGATCTGTAGTCTGTCGATACCCATTTCAACCTCCACTTAGTCACGCGTTTTTACATCCAACTCCTATTTTATAAGAAGTTTGATAATTAAGCTATAGATATCACGGGCAAAAAGAAAAATAATCCTTGTTTCCAAGGATTATTGAAATTTCCACTCTTTCTTGATGAAAGGGATTCTTTTGAATTTTTTGACCAGTTTGTAGATCAGCAAGCCGAAAAGAAGGACGTAAGCCGCACCGATCGGTATGCTGAGAAGGTTCCCCTGATAGCCGAAAATGAGCATCACGCCATAGATGACGAGATTCTTCACCGCAGCGCCTGCCGATACGATCAGCACCGGCATCGCTTTCGTCCCTGCTTTCAGGGACCCACCCAGCCTCGTGATGCCTAAAAAGACAAAGAGGTTGACCAGTGCGTTCAGGCCAAAGGCATAGGGAAAGAAGATGTCCTGAAGGATTCCCGACACCATAGCCATGACGACCGCGTCATCATAATCACCAAGGATCACAAAAAGTCCGCAGAAAGTGAAAAGCAGGCTCCCATAGGTGCCAAACAGGCCGAAGAACGGGATGATGGTCATATCGACAAGAAGCAGGAGGATGGATACGACAATCAGGGTGAATATCCTCATTCGTACTCCACTTCCTCTGCATTCTTCGGAATGATGACATAAAGGACACCAGCCTCATCGAAATCCACCGCAGGTTTCACCACGGCGGTCATCATGAGCCTGCCCTTGTCCTCTGTAACGGTCTGCACCAGTCCCACGAAGATATCCGGAGGATAGAACCCACCGAGTCCGGAAGTCACGATGCTGTCTCCTGTCTTGATCTGGGAGTTGCTGGGAAGATAGGTGACTTTCCCGAGCTGTTCGTTTCCAGCTCCGCGCATTCCTGTGAGGATTCCTGAATTCTCTGTCGTCTCCACCACTTTCACATGGATGGAGATATTCTCGCTGGAGATGGTCTCGATGATGGAGAAGGTTCCAGACACTTCTGTGACCTGTCCCACAATCCCTTCGGGGGCCATGACCGCCATCCCTTTCCGCACACCATCATTCTGGCCTTTGTCGATGGTATAGGCGGTGATGATGCCTCCACCGGTCTTGTTGATGATGTTGACACCGACATAGTTGTACTCGTTCCGCCTGTCCTTGAATTCGAACATCTTCCTGAGCATCTCATTCTCACTCTTCATCGAGACATGGTCCCTCAGCTGCTGGCTGAGCTCCATGTTCTCTTTCGCAAGCTCCTCGTTCTCCTTTTTGATCTCCTCATAACGGATAAAGAAATCGATGAGGCTTTCGACCTTCTTATTCGCGGAGTACATGGCGAGCTGAACCGGGCCTAGCGCAGCTCCCGCACCGCTTTCCACAAGCGTCTTGTGGTCACGGTATACCGTGAGTCCAAAAAGGAGGATTAGAATGGCTGACAGAGAGATGATTGTCACTGCCAGCCGATTTCTAAAGAGGTTTATTAAACGTGTCATCCTCTAAGCTTGTCAAAATTGTCCAGGGCCTTTCCGGCACCCAGAACGACACAGTCAAGTGGAGCCTCTGCGATGAATACAGGCATATGGGTCTCATGGGTGATCAGCTCGCTCAGCCCTTTGAGCAGTGCGCCTCCACCGGCCAACATGATGCCCTGGTCCATGATATCTGCTGCAAGTTCTGGAGGTGTCTTCTCAAGCGTGGACTTGATCGCTTCAACGATATCCGTGATTGGCTCACGCAGCGCTTCCCTGATCTGTGGCTCAGTGACGGTGATGACCTTTGGAAGTCCTGTGACAAGGTCTCTTCCCTTGACTTCCATGGTGCCTTCCTCCGTTCCTTCAACCTTGAAGGCGGATCCGATCTTGATCTTGATGTTCTCTGAAGTACGTTCACCGATCATGAGGTTATATTCCCTCTTGATGAATGCCGCGATAGCCTGGTCAAGTTCGTCTCCTGCGATTCTCAGGGACTTTGCCACAACGATTCCGCCAAGGGAGACTACTGCGACTTCTGTCGTTCCGCCACCGATGTCGACAATCATGGAACCTGTAGGTTCGTCAACAGGAAGTCCTGCTCCGATAGCTGCCGCCATGGGCTCTTCCATCAGGATGACATCCCTCGCACCGGCCTGCTTGGTCGCCTCAAGGATCGCTCTTCTTTCCACTTCGGTTACGCCGGAAGGGAAACAGACGATGATTCTTGGCGCGGTGAATGCAGACTTGCTTGCTGTCTTCTCGATGAACTGTCTCAGCATGGTCTGGGTGATGTCGAAGTCAGCGATGACGCCGTCCTTTAGCGGTCTGACCGCGATGATGTTTCCAGGTGTCCTTCCGATCATCCTCTTAGCCTCTTCGCCGACAGCGAGTGGCTTGTTGGTGGTCGTGTTGAACGCCACAACGGATGGCTCTCTTAGAACAATCCCTTTTCCTTTAATATACACAAGGGTATTCGCAGTTCCAAGATCGATACCCATATCCTTGCTCATTCCAAATAAACGCATTTAAATAAAACTCCTTTTCATAGTTGATTTTTCTTTTTCAGTTTCCTGGTTGTCTTCATTTCAGTTTCTGTTTGACTTCGCTTGCAGATTCACAACAGGTTCTTCTCTTTCAGGCTGATGTACTTTCCGTCTCCAATGATGATATGGTCAAGCAGTTCAATTCCGATGATCTTGCCTACTTCCTTGATCCTGCTGGTCGAACTGATATCCTCCTGACTGGGGGTAGGATCCCCGGAAGGATGGTTGTGCGCGAGAATGATGGAAGCCGCACTTTTCCTGATCGCCTCTTTGAAGATCTCCCTGGGATGTACGATCGAGGAGTTCAGGCTTCCAATGGAGGCATTGAACACGCCGATGACGACATTCTTGGTGTTGAGGAGCAGGACTTTCAGGACTTCCTTCTTGTGGGTCCTGAGTTCTACCATGATCAGGTTTGCGGCATGTTCCGGTGACGTGATCCTGTAGGAGTCTCCGGAACGGTAGGTGAGAAAACGCTTTGAAAGTTCAGCGACAGACAGGATCTGTGCCGCCTTTGCTTCCTTGATGCCCTTCACTTCCATGAGTTCTTCCTTGGTCGCTTCAAGCAGTCCGTTGATTCCTTCAAAATTGTTGATCAGCCGATGGGACAGGTTGATCACGTTCTCCGCCTGCGTACCGGTCCTTAGGATCACCGCAAGCAGTTCACTATTGGAGAGACTGTCGGCACCGTACCGGAGCAGCCTTTCCTGAGGTCTTTCCATTTCGGGCATATCCATAATTTTATTCTCCATAAAATCCTCCTTGATATGACCCGTTCCACTACA
>DATISI010000010.1:0-2695 GCA_035581745.1 Clostridiaceae bacterium | reverse complement strand
CTGTTCAGGAATCCCCAGGGCTTCGAGGGTTCCCACCTCCTGGTCGAAAAGCCGGATGACCAGGGATTCCCCATGCATGGACCGCATCGTGCTCACCCGCACCGCTTTCCCGAGGATCGTCATGACACCATCCTGGGGGAGACGTTTCTCTGAAAGGTTCATGGCTGAAGACGCCTTCACCTTCTGGAGCATCACCTGGTATTTCTCCGGACTGAGGTCCATGAGACGATCCAGGACATCTCCTGTCCTGAAATGCACCTCCACACGGTCACCGTGCGGAATGAAGTGGATATCCGAGGCATGCGATGAGATTCCTGTTTCTACGATCTGATTCAATTCCATATCTATCACCATCATCATTATGTCCTTCACATCCTGGTTTATACACAGCCTTCAGGAAATCCTCCCTGTCCTGAACAAATCCCATTCCCTGTTTCCCCCGGGTTGAAATATGTACTATAATGGGTACAGAGTAAAGTATGAAGGAGAACGACAATGGCATTAGACGGCATCTATATCAGCAACCTGGTGGAAGAGATCAGGGAAGGACTCGTGGATACGAGGGTGGACAAGGTGAACCAGCCGGAGAGCGACGTCATCCTCCTCCAGTTCCGAAGCAGGGGCGCGAACCGGAAGCTCCTCCTGACCTCCAACAGCACCTATTCCAGGCTCCATTTCACAAGCATCGCAAGGCAGAACCCCATGAAGGCTCCCCTTTTCCTCATGGTGCTCCGGAAATACCTCCAGGGCGCAAGGCTCCTGGACATCCGGCAGCTCGACGGGGACCGTGTGGTCAACATCACCTTTTCGGGGAAAGACGACATGGGCTACGACCAGAACTATATCCTCTCCATCGAGATGATGGGCAGGCATTCGAATATCATCCTCATCCGGGAGAGGGACATGAAGATCGTGGAGTGCATCAAGCATGTCAGCGCGGACAGGAACTCCTACAGGACCCTGCTTCCTGGAAGCAGCTACATCCTTCCTCCGCCAAGCCCCAAGCTGGATCCCATGAACTATACCGATGAGGAACTCACGAGCGCCGGAGACCCTTCCAATCTGGATCCGGAGTTCTTCTCCAGGGTCTTCTCCGGAATCTCCAGGAAGACCTCAGAAAGGATCCATGGCCACTACAAGGGAGAGGAACCCTATGCCTTCATCCGGAATATCCTCCTGGCTCTCGGAAAAAGCAACAGCTTCTACATCATGAAGAAAGGCGACGAGTACCTCGATGTCCTTTCCTACCCCTTCGAGGGCGGCGAGCTTATCCCCTTCGATAGTCCTTCCGAGGCCCTCGAGGTCTTTGTCAACGAGAAGGACCAGCGGGACAGGATCCGCGGCAAGAGCTCAGACCTCCAGAAACTTGTCCAGACCAATATCGACCGGGTGAAGAAGAAGATCCATATCCTGGAGGAGTCCATCCGTGACTCAGAGGACAAGGACATGTACCGCCTGAAAGGCGAACTCCTGACCGCAAATATCTATTCCCTGAAGGAAGGGATGGACAGGGCGACCCTCCTGAACTATTACGATGACACCCTGATGGACATCGACCTCAATCCGAACAAATCGATCAGCTATAACGTCCAGCGCTATTACAGCAAATACAACAAGAAGAAACGCGCCGAGGAGATGGCGAAGTCCCAGAAGATCCTTGCCCTCGAGGAACTGGACTACCTCACCTCCATCCTGATCAGCCTCACCAACTCAGAGAACCAGCGGGAGATCGAGGACATCCGTCAGGAGCTCGTCGTCGCTGGCTATCTGAGGTTCAGGAAAGTTCCGATGAGCAAGGAGAAGCCATCGAAACCGCTCCACTTCCGCTCGTCAGAGGGTATCGACATCTTTGTCGGAAAGAACAACACCCAGAACGACCAGCTCACCCTGAAATTCGCGGACAAGCACGACACGTGGCTGCACACCAAGAACATCCCGGGCTCCCACGTCATCATCAAAGCCCTGAAGTTCAGCGACGAGACCCTCCTGGAAGCCGCGAACCTTGCTGCCTATTACAGCAAGGCCTCCTCCTCCACCAAGGTTCCTGTCGACTACACCGAGGTGAAGAATGTCAAGAAACCTTCCGGTGCGAAGCCAGGAATGGTCATCTACTCCACCAACAAGACCCTATATGTGGATCCCGAAGCCACAAGGCTTGAGCGAATCGAATAAGTACTTCCCAAAGGGCGATGGAAGCGGCAAGCGACATCGCCCTTTTTTTGCGCAAAAACGCATCGCTGAACCTTGATCATCCTCCGATCATAGAGCCACGTTCCCCCAAAGATGGTTCCAGCCTCTTATCTCCCTCATATCTCCCTTTTATCTCCCGCCTGTCTCCTTCCAGGCTTCTCACCTTCTGTATCCTTTGTGGTCATTCTTCATTTTTCCTCTCCACAAGTTGACAATAATCTTATATCCATATTATTTATTATGTTAACTTAAAGAATTTATGATGAACGTTCCGGAGTTCTGCAAGCGAATTATGGTTTGATCTTCCACGCAGGAATCCAATTCTCCTTTCTTCGATGTTCTTCCCTACAATCAGGATGCCACCTTTGTGAAAGGATTCACGATACTGCAATTCATATGGGAATTCCCCCCGTTTCTCTGCTTTTAAAAAAACCTCTGTTAATCCTTCGACACACTTCCAATCTTTTCATAAATGTTTCCATATTTTTAACAGAATGAAAACATT
>DATISI010000009.1:0-2585 GCA_035581745.1 Clostridiaceae bacterium | reverse complement strand
GGAAGAAAGGGTCCTCGCCCTCTATGCACGAGCAGAACGGATCGAGGACATCATCGCCCTGGAGAACCAGCTGAGCCAGATCTTCTTCGAGAAAGAACAGCTTACCCAGAGCCTTCGTGAGATGGACGACAGGATCGATTACAGCTACATCACCGTACAGCTGCAGGAAGTCGACAGACTGACGACGGAAGAGACGCTGGAGACGACCTTTGGCGAAAGGATCCTGAACGCCATCAGGGACTCCTTCTATGTGTTCGCTTCCTCCCTAGAGCGGTTCGCCATCTGGTTCATCTACGCCCTGCCATTCTTCGTGGTCTTCGGTCTCCTTGGATTCTTCGGCTTCAGATTCCTGAAGAAGAGGAACTTCTACAGAGGACCATCAGATTCTTCGAATAAGGCATAGCATCCAGGCAAAAAAATTGTGTTTCATGCCCTTAACCGGCATTCCATTCTCCACCCCTTTCCACAAGACCCGGGTCTTCCCGGGTCTTTCGTTTTTTTCTCTTTGTTCCGTCAAGTCTCTTCTTTCTCCCTTAAGGTCATTCTTTTCCATTAAGTCTTTTTTCCCTTCAGGTCTTTCTTTTTCCGGTCCTTTCCCTCCCTTCCCTCTTTCATGTAATTAAATATCCATCCCTCACTTCTATTTGTCTGTAAAAGCTGTTAGAATTTAACGTAGTCATTGTTTGATGGGCTTCCGGCTCAACAGGAGCGGACCATCCATCTCATCGCGCATCCCTTCAGGTGTTCACCGGACATCCAGCGCGGAAAGGAATCTCCTATGAAAATATTGAAAGCGTTCACCCTGATTCTCGCCGTGTTCTTCATCGGCGAAGTCATTAAGGTCATGTTCGGTCTACCTATCCCCGGAAATATCATCGGATTCATCCTCCTGCTTCTCCTCCTTCTCTGGAAGGTGGTCAGACCGGAAAGTGTGGAATCGGTCACCGATTTCCTGCTTGGCAATCTTACCTTTTTCTTCATCCCCAGCGGTGTGGGTCTGATGTCCACCTTCGGACTGATCCAGGCTTCCCTGCTCAAACTCACCATCATCATCCTCGTCTCCACCGTGGTGACCATGGGGACCACAGGCATCGTCACACAATTTGTCGTAAGACTCAGGGAAAGGAGGGGCAACTGATGGAACGTTTCATGACCCTGACCGCTTCCCCACTTTTCGGCCTCATGATTACACTTCTGGCTTACCAGGCAGGCGTCCTTGTCCACAAGAAGCTGAAGACACCCCTGCTGGGACCCCTTGTCGTCGCATCAGGCCTGATCATCCTGCTCCTGGTGCTGACCGGAATCCCGGTCGAGAACTACAGCGTCGGTGGGTCGATCATCACCTTCTTCCTCGGACCCTCTGTCGTGGTCCTGGCCCTTCCGCTCTATCGGAATTTCAGGCTGCTCAAGGCCAACTGGATTGCGATCCTCTCGGGCATCACGGTGGGCAGTTTCGCGGGAATCCTTACGATCCTTGTCCTTTCCTTTGTCCTCGACCTCGATGGCAGCATCATGATCTCGATCCTGCCTAAATCCGTGACCACCCCCATCGGTCTGGAAATCACGAAGGAACTCGGAGGGATCTCCTCCATCACCGTCCTCTCCATCTTCACGACCGGTCTGCTTGGCGCGATGATCTATCCTTATGTGTTCAAGGTCTTCCGCATCAAGCATCCTGTAGCGAAAGGCGTCGCCCTTGGAACTGCGGCCCATGCACTCGGAACGGCGAAAGCTGTGGAGATTGGCGACCAGGAAGGCGCCATGAGCGGACTCTCCATCGGGCTTGCCGGCATCGTCACCGTATTCCTCATCCCCCTTGTCCTGTCTTTCCTCGGTATCTCCTGACCCAAATAACAGTTAAGGAAGTGCATCATGTATATAGGCGAATTGGCGGCCCTTGGAACAGCATTCTGCTGGGTCGCATCCTCCACCTCATTCGAGTATTCGGGCAAGAAGGTAGGGACACTGGTCCTGAACCTCATGAGACTCATCGTCTCCTTCATCATCATCACCATCATCAACTATTTCATCACCGGTGGATTCCGGAACATGAACCTGACCAGGGAATCTATCCAGGCGCTCGCCCTGTCCGGATTCATCGGCTTCGTCATCGGAGACATGTTCCTGTTCCAGGCCTTCATCGAGATCGGAGCCAGGATCTCCATGCTGATCATGGCGCTGGCGCCTCCTATCACCGCCATCCTTGGATATTTCCTCCTCAATGAATCCCTCACAACCTTCCAGATTTTTGGAATGGTCGTCACCATCCTCGGCATCGCCCTCGTCATCCTGGGTAAGGAGAAGGGAACCTCCAAGGTGGTCATGCGCCACCCCCTGAAGGGCATCCTCTTTGCCTTCATCGGCGCACTTGGACAGGGTCTTGGACTCATCTACTCCAAAATCGGTGTCGCTGACCTTAACCCTTTTGTCGCGACGGAAATCCGTATCTTCACCGGAATCCTGTGTTTCATGGTCATCATCACGGTGACGAAGAACTGGACGAACTTCGGAAGTGCGCTGAAGAACCGGTCAGCCATGGCCGGCATCACCGTAGGCTCCCTCTTCGGCCCTGTCATCGGTGTCTC
>DATISI010000008.1:0-2799 GCA_035581745.1 Clostridiaceae bacterium | reverse complement strand
CGGATCAATGGGATCGCGCGGATCATCCCGACGACGTATGGACAGGCAGACCTCGACCGCATCATGTCGTTCCAGCTGTAGGACCAGCTGAAGGGACTTGCGGCCACCACTATGGAAGGAGAGGACACCCGTATGGAGAAGATAAGGACCGTCGTCCTGAGCGAGCAGCGGCCCATGGACAAGGCGAAAGTCAATGCCTGGATCCAGGACCTTTTCATGGACCAGGGGATGAAGCTCCTCAGGAGCAAGGGCTTCCTCAATTTTGAAGGCGAGGAACATCGTTACGAGTTCCAGGCCGTACGCAAATCATTCCAGTCGAAAGCGGACCGTCTCTGGGAGACTGGTGAAGATAGAAAAAGCGTCATCGTCCTGATCGGGGAAGGCATCGAGGACCCGAAGGGGATCCAGGATTCCTTCAGCAGATGTGCCGCGAAGACAAAAGTAGATGAAAAGGAGATGGTATCCAATGAGTGATGGACGTCAGATCATCGATGAGACCTACAACATCCTGAAAGAGGTTCCTGCAGCCCTCGAGTCCCAGAAGGCAGCCTATGAAGGCGGAGCCTACGAGACCCTGAGGGGGACCGTGGAATCGGGCCTGGAATGGGCGAAGAAATGCCGGAACAAGGTATGGCTCCGTTCGAAGGAAGGAACCGACCTGGCCCAGGGATGCCTGGACTACGCCAAAGAGCTGAGCAGCAGCCTCGACCAGCCGGAGAAGGCTTCTGACGCGGCCTACAGCCTGCTCTACAAGCTGGAAGGCCTTGCGAAGATCATCGCGACCAAAGCATCCGTCATGACCTGATCCGGCTCCACTTCCAAGGAGCCTGGGACCATCCGGTCCAGTACCTGACCATACCGGAGTCCCCCTGTTCCATACCTGACCGTACCGGACCATCCAGGTCCACACCTTACCGTATCCGGGTCATCCGGTTTTAGTACCAGATCATATTAAGAAGGGGGAAGGACAAATGGCATCGAAAGTATACTTTATGAATGACAGAGCGAACAGTCTGCAGGAAAGCACACCGTTCAAAGCGGTGAAACTGCTCCGTGACGCAGGACTCAAGACACTGTTCAAGAAGGGAGATACCGTCGGCATCAAGATCCACATGGGCGAATACGGGAACTCGCTCAATCTTCGTCCCCACTGGGTGAACTCCATTGTGGAAGAGGTCAAGAAACTGGGTGGCAATCCGGTCATCGTGGACTGCAACACCATCACCTTCAGCGATTTCTCCTCAAGGGCGATGGAATCCGACCACAGGCGTTCCGTCTCCAGGCATGGCTTCAATGAGGAGACCATGGGCTGCCCGATCTGGATCTGTGACGGGGAATACGGATTCGACGATGTGCAGGTGGAGATCCCGAACGGCGTATACATGCGCCATACCTTCATGGGAAAGAAACTCCTCGACCTTGACGCGGTCATCGTCGTCACACACTTCAAGGGACATCCCATGGGTGTCTATGGCGGAGCGATCAAGAACATCGGAATCGGAATGGGCTCCAAACGTGGAAAGATCTCGACCCATTTCATGAACCACCCGGTGTATGGGATACAGAACATGACGGTCAACCAGGCTGCTGCGAAGCAGGCTTCTGAAGGACCATCCCCTACCCTGCTCGAACGTACCATCAAGAGCTGTCCATTCGACGCTTTCGAGTGGAAGGATGACATGCTGCACTTCGACCAGGAGAAATGCGGACTTTGCGCGGGATGCTTCAGCAGCGCGCTCTTCGGCGGAATGCTCAGCATCAAGCCGGAAATCACAGCCACCTGGCCGCCTACCATCGCGGATGCGGCAGCGGGCTACATGAACGCCATTGGAAAGGACAAGTTCCTCTTTCTGAACTATGCCTTCGACATCTCGCCATGGTGCGACTGCGTGAATTTCCACGACAAGCCGCTGGTTCCGAACATCGGGATCTTCGCCTCCAAGGACCCTGTCGCCATCGACCTTGCCTGCATCGAAGCTGCAGAATCGAAGGCCGGGATGCCGGAATCCAAGACGGATGAATTCGGATTCGGGGACGCTGGTACAGAAAGGTTCACCAACATCTCGAGCATCGCGAAAGTCAGCCAGTGGGCGCAGTGCAATGCCGGCGAATTCAACGGGATCGGATCCACGGAGTATACCCTCGTGGAATCAGAGCCTGCGGATGAGACCGACTTCTGGTTCCCTCCATACACGCCAGACAACACCTTCGGATTCGCGAACAAGGAAGCCCTGAGGAATGGAAACTACGATGTCGGACAGTACTTCTATGACCTTCCAAGACTCTCCCTGTCTGACCTGCACACCAAGCCCAAGGGAATGATCGAAGAGATCTCGATCCTCGACGAAGTTCCAGACGAAGCGCTCTCGGAGGCCTTCGCCCCTGACGAACCGAAAATGGAAACCCCTGTCCCGAACGCAGTACTGTAGAAGGAGGAAATATGATGTTAGGTGGATACATTGGAAAAATGCTGTTCGTCGATCTGACGAACGGGATGATGGAAGAGAAAGTGCTGAGTGAAGAGATGGCAAGGAAATTTGTAGGCGGCTATGGCATCGGATCCAAGATCCTTTATGACATGATGCCGGCTGGCACGGATCCTCTGGGACCGGACAGCATGCTCGGTTTCACCACAGGTCCTGCGAACGGGTCGAAAGCCTTCTTCGGCGGACGATACACTTTGGTCCACAAGTCCCCGATCACAGGGGGCTGGAACGATGCGAACTCCGGCGGATATTTCGCTCCAGAGCTCCAGAAGGCAGGCTATGACGCCGTGTTCTTCTCGGGAATCTCGGAGAA
>DATISI010000007.1:0-1696 GCA_035581745.1 Clostridiaceae bacterium | reverse complement strand
CTTCGATGCTCCTGATCTCGCTCACGATCTCCGCATCGGTCTCATGGATATGCTTCAGGCTCTCGGGAATCTTCACGTTCACGAGGACCTGTGGAAGCTCATGCATGACGCCTGCAAGTTCGCTCAGCGGCTTTCCGGTCTCCTTGATGATATGGGAGAGCTGGATGCCTGTGACGAGTCCGTCCCCCGTGGTGTTGTAGTCCCTGTAGATGACGTGTCCGGACTGCTCTCCGCCGATGGAGTAGCCATTCTGGACCATGTTCTCGAGGACATAGCGGTCTCCGACCTTGGTGATCTCGAGCTTCAGTCCTCTTTCCCTTGCCGCGATCATCAGGCCGAGGTTGCTCATTACCGTGACGACAAGCGTGTCATCGACGAGGTTCCCCTTCTCCTTCAGATGGAGTGCGGAGATCAGCATGATGAAGTCCCCGTTGATGAGGTTTCCCTTCTCATCGACAGCAAGACACCTGTCCGCATCGCCGTCGAAGGCGAGTCCGATATGGCATCCCTTCTCGACCACGTACCTCATGAGTTCCTCAGGGTGCGTCGAGCCACAGTTATGGTTGATGTTCAGTCCGTCCGGGGCATCGTTGATGACATAGACTTCGGCTCCGAGCTTACGGAAGGCCTCGACAGCCGTCATGTAGCTCGCGCCGTTGGCGCAGTCCAGGGCGATTTTCATTCCGGTAAGGTCTCCATCGATGGTCTCCATGGCGAAACTGATATAGTCCGCGTTCGCGCAGACCTCATGGATGACTCTCCCTACATTCTTTCCTGTAGGGGAAGGCACACCTTCAAAACCATTCTCGATGAGGCTCTGGATCCTGTCCTCGAGGTCATCGGAAAGCTTGTAGCCATCTCCGTTGAAGAACTTGATCCCGTTGTATTCCACCGGGTTATGGGATGCGGAGATCATGACTCCGGCATCTGCCTTGTACTGTCTTACGAGAAGCGCGACCGCTGGTGTGGGGACCACACCGAGGGAAACCGCTTCCGCACCTACGGACAGGATGCCCGCGATAAGTGCACTCTCCAGCATGTCTCCTGAAATCCTTGTATCTTTCGCAACCAGGATCTTCGGCCTGTGCGTGCCGTCCGTCAGGACGAATGCGCCTGCCCTTCCCAGCTGAAATGCCATCTCTGGCGTGAGCTCACTGTTGGCGAGTCCTCTTACTCCGTCTGTCCCAAACATTCTTGCCATAAATTACCATCCTTCATTTTCATATTTCATCCGTCTTCTGACCTTCAAGGTGCTTCCATCTCCATGCAGTTCTCCTGCCTAAGTCACCCTTCTGGTCCTGGTCTGTACCTGCCAGCCACGGTCTTCTTTCGTACTTCTGCCTCATGGTCTTCTTTGATGTTCCGTCTGTATTGTCTTTTGTGATGTCTATCGTCATCCTGTTCGATGACAGATGACGCTCATCCGGTTCCTTTCAGGGAACCCACTTCTGAACGTATCAATAAGATAGTATCACAATTTTATCACCAATTACAAACGATATTGTGAATTATTGCTTTTTATATGGTGCTTCCCGATACACATCTGACGCACTTCCCAGTCCGAAGGAATCTTCCTTGCGATACCCTCCCGGTCTCCATCTGTTCGACCTCTTCTCCCTGATCATGGTCTCCTCAGCCTGGCCCCAATGGAGCGCCAGAGCGGAAATCCAGGGATTGTACGCAAACCATCATCTCG
>DATISI010000006.1:0-6664 GCA_035581745.1 Clostridiaceae bacterium | reverse complement strand
GGAGCGACAGGTCGCGGTAGACATTCATCCTGTCCCGGAAGTTGACCGCCTTCAGATGGATGGCCCCATATCCTTCCGGGTCCTCAGCGCAGGCCACGATGTTGTTGTAGAGGAACTCCTGCTTGTCGATGATCCTGATCTGCGCCAGTTCCTCCTCGCTGAAGGAGAAGACCGGGCTTCTCAGCACGCTGATGAGCGGCACATCCTGGAGGGGGTTGTCGATGACCCTTAAAAGGGACACCATCGTCCTCACCTCGGTGGATTCGAAATAGCCCGCATTGTTGTCGGAGAAGCAGGGAATCTCCATGTCGGTGAATTCGGCGAGGAAGACCGGCGCCGAGGCCGAGGTCGCCCGCATGAGCACCACGATGTCCCGGTAGCTGATCCGCCTGTAGTCGCCGAGGTTCCTGTCGTACACCTTCAGGCCATCCTTCCCCTGCACGATTTCCTTGATCTTCAGGGCCACCATCCTCGCCTCGAGCTGGATTGCCTTGTAGTCCGAGAGGTCGACCCTTCCGGAGTCTCCTCCGTCTCCACTGTCTCCGCCGGTCTCGGAAGTTTCTCCGTTGCTGTCGTTACCATTCTCTTCCTCTGCTCCGCCGTCCTGGCCATTGCTCTCGAGGAGAAGGAGCTCGATGGGTTCCTCCGTCGATTCCTTCAGGTCATAGTACTCCGCCCCATAGATCAGGGCTTCCTCGTCGGTATAGTCAAGCTCGCCCACATAGCTGCTCATGATTCCCTTGAAGATGAGGTTGACGCCATCAAGGATGTTCCTTTTGCTCCTGAAATTCTTGAAGAGGAGGATCTTGCGGTCGTGGCCTCCAGCTTCCTTGTCATAGGACTTGTACTTCGCGAGGAAGAGCTCAGGCTTCGCCTGCCTGAACCGGTAGATGCTCTGCTTCACATCGCCTACCATGAAGACATTCGGCCTGTCCCCCTCTTTCCTGGAGACCATGGAGATGAGGACCTCCTGGACCTCATTGGAATCCTGGTACTCATCCACCAGGACCTCGTGGAACTTCTCGCGGTACTTCAGTGCCGTCGGCGAAGGAAGCACATTCCCTTCCTCATCCTCGACGGTCAGGATCCTCAGGGCGAGATGCTCGAGGTCCGAGAAGTCGAGCAGTCCCCTTTCCCTTTTCCGCCTGTCATATTCATGGATGAAGTCCGTCGTGGTCCCGGACAGGGACTTCATGAGGGGATAGAGCGCCCTGATCATGCTTAGGGTATCCTCTTCCGATTCATTGAAGTACTTCGCCCGGGTATCCTTCATGAACTTCGTCAGGTCCTCCCTTACCCCTTTGGCCTCTTCCGCCAGTGCCTTGTCCCCGCCTTTCTTCACAGAGCCCAGGCGGCTCCATTCCTTGGCATCAAGGATCGACTTCAGTCCGGTGTAATCCACACCTTCTTCGAGGGCATGTGCGAAGATCCTCAGATCCTCGAGGTCCTCGCTGAAAGCCTTGCCATATCCGGAAAGTTCCGGCGTGTCTTCGATGATGGTGATGGCATCCTCCATGGTCTGCACATAGCCCATGGCGATGTCCCTGATCTCCCGGAGGACCGCCGTATACATCGCCATGTCCTGGAGCTTCCCATCGCCGATGTTGTAGTCTTCAGCCTTCGCCGCAAGCCACTTCTCAGGCCAGGGGTCGCTCATGACGAAGCGGTAAAGGCCCAGGATGATGGCCTGCAGCTGGGAATCGTCCTTCTGGCCGCCATAAGCCCCGACCAGGTCGAGGAATCCCGCATCTCCGCTCTCGTACGCATTCTCCAGGACTTCCTCCAGCGCCTCCTCGCGAAGGATGGAGGCTTCGGTGTCGTCCGCGATCCGGAAACCCGGGTCGAGGTCGATGAGATGGAAGTTGTTCCTGATGATCTCGAGGCAGAAGGAGTGTATGGTGGTGATGCTGCTCCGGTTGAGCAGCGCGAGCTGACGCTCGAGGTTCCTGTCTAGCGGATTTTCCTCTAGCGTCTTGACGATGGCTTCCCCGATACGCTCGCGCATCTCCGATGCTGCGGCGTTGGTGAAGGTCACGACCAGGAGCGAATCGATATCCACCCGGTCCTCGGTGATGAGCCGGATGATCCGCTCCACCAGCACCGCTGTCTTTCCGGACCCAGCGGCCGCGGCAACGAGAAGGTTGCTTCCTCGCGCGCTGATCGCGCTCATCTGTTCCTTTGTCCACTGGTTACTCATCCTCGCCACCTCCTTCCTTTATCTTCTCCCATAGCTCTTCTATGGGGATCGGCTTCACTTTGTTGTAGTCATTCCCTGGAATCTTCGAATCGAACTGGCAGACCGCGGCATAGGTGCAGTAGGTGCACGGGACCTTCTCCTTGTTCTTCGAAGGGATGACCGTGATGTTCCCGTTGATCAGTTCCCTGAGGATCCGCTTGATGCTCTCGTTGACATAGGCGCGAAGTTCCGTGAACTCGCCTTCGGTAAGAATCATGGACATGTTCTTGTCCTTCCTGTTGGATTTCGAGACGACGTCCCCGTTCTCGAGGATCTTCGCCGGAACGACGAGGGAATAATCCCCCATGTCCTTGTCCATGGAACGGATGACACGGGCGTCCTTCAGGAGCAGCCCCTTCATCTGGAGGGATTCCAGCACCTGCCGTTCCACCTCCTCGTCCGTCACGGACTTGTTTCCCTTGATCATCGGGTCGTCCATCCTGAAGTAGAGCACCGCTCCGGGTACCGCCTGGTTCTTCAGGAGGGTGCCCGCATTCTTCAGGACCACGTCGAGATAGACGAGGAGCTGCAGCTGCAGGCCATAGAAGATGTCCAGAAGCGAGATGTCCTTTCCGGAGGACTTGTAGTCGATGATCCGGATATAGGATTTCCCGTCCAGCTCCAGGACATCGATCCTGTCGATCCTGCCCATGAGGAGGACATCCTCATCGAGGTCGTCCAGATGGATGGTGAGCGGTGGAAGCGATCCACCCTCGCCGAAACCAAGCTCGTTGAACATCGGTACGAAATCCCCCTTGGCAATCTGGTTCGTGATGGTCTCGACCGAGCGGTTCAGGATCTTCTTCACCTTCTCGCCCATGTTCTTGTATCTCGCACTGCTCTTGTAGATCGTATTGGTCTTGTCGATCGCCTCATCGACCAGCCGGTCGATGTTCTTCCGGATGAATTCCTTGTCGACGTTTGTCATTCCGCCTTCGATCCCCTTCATGTCCTCCGTGAACTCGTCGATGACCTTGTGCATCAGGGTGCCGACATCCGGCGCCGTGACCTCATGGAGCACCCTGTCCTTGGCCTTCAGGCCGTACTGGATGAAGTAGGCGAAAGGACACTGGGCGAAACGTTCGAGCTTGGACACCGACAGGTACAGCTGGTCGCCGTAGAGCTTCTTCACGGTCTGACGGGAGAGCGTCGGCGCCATGTTGGTGTATTCCAGTCCTCTTTCGGAGATTTTCAGCCTTGATTTGAATTCTTCGCTGCTTTTGTACCAGTCATAGACCTCTCCCCACAGGGGCTTCACGTCATCCCCCTGGTAATTGCGCCTCATCTCATGGACGAGGGTGTTGAAGGTCGGCACCACACGGGTGACCTCCTCCAGGCCAGGACTCATGGCCTCCAGCGGGCTCGGCGAAGCTTCCTCCCGAAGCTTCGGGAAGATCCTCTTGATCCTCGGGATGATCATCGATGGCCGCAGGGATTTCCCCTCCATGTCGGCCGCAGGATAGCTGATGAAGAGGTAGTCGCTCGCGATGGAGAAAGCGGTATAGACACGGAACTGCTCGAAGACGGAACGCGTCTTCGAATCAAGGGAGATCTCGATCCCCTTCTCCTTCAGATATGCCCTGTCCCTGTCCGTGAAGATTCCCTCATCCTTCACCGTACGCGGGAACACCCCGTCGTTCGCCCCCAGGATATAGAGGCCCTTGATTCCGCCGCTCTTTACCCTTGCGACATCTCCGAGGATGGCCTGGTCCAGCGTCAGGGGAATCAGTCCGATTTCATGGTTCGAGATCGAGGCGCGCAGGATCTCACTGTATACGGAAAGCTCCAGCGCATCCTTTCCAAGGACGGCCACCATATCGTCGAGGATCTCGATGATCCCCTTCAGGACCTCCTGGTATTCCTTCCTGATCCCCACATTGCCGATTTTCGCCATGAAGGCTTCCGCCCTGGCGAGGATTTCCCCTTCCTCGAGATGGAGGTACAGGATGGTGGTCAGTTCACGGACATCCTTCGCGTCCAGCATCCTGTCCTTCAGCGGTCCATAAAGGTCGATGAAGCCCTGCCTTACCGTATTGACTCGGTTCACGAAAAGCTTGTTCAGCTCCGGATCGGAGATGTTGGGATAGTCATAAGCCCATACTTCCCCATAATGCCAGCCCTTCATGCCATGGGCTAAGACGTAGTTCTCGAACACATCCACATCTTCACGGTCGAAAGGCGTGAGTTCCGTCTTCAGTAGCCTGAACACCGCATCATAGCCGTATCCGGAGATCATGGTCTCGAAGAGCGACAGGATATAGACGGAGAGCGGATTTCCCGAGATGCTCCTCCTCTTGTCGAGGAACAGCGGGATATCGTACTCCCGGAAGACAGAGGAGACGATCCCCTCGTAGTCATCGATGTTCCTGCAGAGGATGGCGATGTCCCGATATCTCAGGTCCTCTTCTTCCCGGATCCTTTTCGCGATATCCTTCGCCACACGCTCCACCTCGCTGAAGGTGTTGTGTGCCTTGTAGATGGTGATTGACCCCACCTCGTCCGTATAGGTCCTGTTGGGATAACGGAAGAACTCACGCTCCAGGTGTGCGATCTCCCTGCTGTAACGGAACCTTGCCGGCACGCCGCCATCGAGGACAAGAGGCTTTTCCAGCTCCGCCCCCATCGCCTGTGCGCGTTCGAGGATCCTGCGCTCCGTCTCCCTCGTGACCGCGAAGACCTCACTGTCATGGAAGTTCATGTTGTCCAAAGTCAGGGTGATGTTCACCTGTCTCGTATGGCGGAGGAGGGATTCGATGATATTGAGCTGCATGACAGAGAAGTCATTGAACTCATCGATATAGACCACGGCGTCCCTAAGGAAACCCGCATCCCGGAATTTGCCCAGGGAGAAGGTGATCTCATCGGTGGCGTCGACATATTCCTTGTGGAGCTCCTCCTCGTAGCGGTTGTAGATGCTGGAGATGTCCCTGAGCTTGCTTGCGAGCTCCTCATCCTTCACGCCTTCAGATGCGACAGCGAACTTCTCCATGTCGACATCGAACCTTCTGAACTCCTCGACCAGGTCCTTCGCGATTTCCACGAAGCCAGGCTTTCTCGAGACGTTCTTGAACAGGGTGAGGTCGTCCCGCACATCGTTCATCGCCTTCGAGAGGAGCATCACCTTTCCGGTATCGGAAATCAGGTTGTGCGTCGCACCACCCACCGTGTTCAGCACTTTCCGCACCAGGCTGTTGAAGCTCAGCACGGAAACCTGCAGCAGGCTTCCAACCGAAAGCTCGCGCAGGACATTCTGCTCTGTCCTGAAGGTATACTGCTCGGGGACCAGGATGATGACCTTTTCGCCTGTCCCGATCCTTTCCCTGATCTCTTTGAAGACCGTCGTCGTCTTTCCGCTTCCCCCACGTCCGTAGATGATCCTAAGACCCATCTTCTCACTTCCTTCTCTATCAATAATCTCATTTTCCCATTGATCAGCAGTCTTGTTCATATCTTTCCTGCAGCATGTCCCCTGTCTTATCACAGCGTCCAGCCTGCAGCTTCTTCCCTTGGGCCTTAGGCTTCTTCCTTCCAAGCCCTTCCCCGTTCCATCGGAACCGTCTGGTCTTCCCATGCGCTTCCTTGCATCCTGAAGTGATGTCTTGTCATCCCCTCTTCCGCCCCTTCATTATACTATATGGGCTGTCCCAATATCCTGCCTGATGTCCTATTTTTTATCGTTCCGGTCCTTTCCCCGGAATAACGCAGGACAGACTGTCCTTAAAGAAAATAATTATTACCATTCTGTAAAGATGACGGAAAATCATCCGATTTGTTCTATAATGAATATACGGGGCATATAAAAAATCTCCCGCCACAAGTCCGGATCCCTGACGGCACCGGATGGACGGGACACAGCCCAAACCCAAAATTGAATTCTAGGAGGATTATTCATGTTAAGCAAGACTTTAAACGACGCCATCAATGAACAGATCAACTACGAGCTACTTTCATCCTACCTGTACCTCTCCATGTCCGCATACTGCGAGGCGGAGGATTTCCTTGGATCAGCCGCTTTCTTCAGAAAGCAGGCCCAGGAAGAAGTAGGACATGCCATGAAGTTCTACCATTACCTTACAGAGACTGGCTCAAGAGTCATCCTGAAGGGATTCGGAGACCCTGATGTGGAATTCGCAGGATTCGAGGACCTGTTCAGGAAATCCCTTGAGCACGAGAAATCCGTCACTGCAAGGATTGGCAACATCATGGACATGGCAATCGCCGAGAAGTCCCATGCGACGGTCAGCTTCCTCAACTGGTTCGTAGACGAGCAGGTTGAAGAGGAAAGCACTTTCGAGACCATTCTCGGAAAGATCAAGTTCGCGAAGGGAGCACCTGCGGGGCTCTACCTTCTCGACAAGGAACTGGGCGCAAGGGCATAAGCAACCCCCGCCAGAACACACCTATCAGAAATTCGAATCCCCGTAACTG
>DATISI010000005.1:0-3336 GCA_035581745.1 Clostridiaceae bacterium | reverse complement strand
GGCATTGCGGATGACATCGAGTCCGTTCTCCCTGTCGAGGGCTGAGGTCGGCTCATCGAGCATGACCACACGCGGCAGGAAGGAAAGATAGATGGCCATGTACACCCGCTGCTTCTCTCCGCCCGACATGTTTGAGGTGTCCTTGTCCAGCGGGAAGGTGATCCTGCACATCGCGAGGAAATCAACCATCTCCTTTTCCGTCGGCATCTCCATGCCACGGTAGCCGTAGAACTCCCGGAAATTCTCCCGTATGCTGACATCGAAGAGATAGACCGACTGGCTGATGAGGAGGATCTCCCGCCTCAGCGCGATGGTGTCGATCCCCTCGATGTCTTTTCCATGATAGGTGATGGTTCCGGTGTCCGGGGACAGCATCCCGTTGAACAGGCGCAGAAGGGTCGATTTCCCGGTCCCGCTCCTTCCCACGATGAAGCTGACCTTATTCTCCTCGATGACGATGTCCTGATACCTGATTCCCTTGAAGGACAAATCCTTCGTCTCCAAAATATAGTTTCCCACTGCAATATCTCCTTAAACTGAACTTCTTTCTCCATCTTACCATCAAATATCCCTTCCTGTAAGACAGAGAACATATCGGATTGCGCATCGCCATGGAATTCAGGCACTGTCTGTCTTCAGCCACGCCTTCCCCTTCACCGGATGAAGCATAAGAAGCTTTGGGACACAACCCTTTAGAGGGCTCCTCCATTTCCATCCTTTGGAATGACGTGTACAAATTTTGGTGATAGAATGGAATCAAGAACGAATGGAAGGAGAGATGACAATGCTACATCATAATCTGAAACCATTCCCCGAGAATTTCCTCTGGGGTGCCTCCACATCCGCCTACCAGGTAGAGGGTGCGAACCTTACGGACGGCAAGGGCCCCTCCGTGCAGGATGTGAAAAGGGTGCCTGAGGGGACATCGGAACTCGATGTCGCCGCAGACCACTACCACCGTTACAAGGAGGACGTCGCCCTGATGGCGGAGATGGGTTTCAAGACCTACCGCTTCTCCGTGTCATGGTCCAGGATCCTTCCTGAAGGTACCGGAGAGGTCAACCAGAAAGGGATCGACTTCTACAGCAATCTCATCGATGAATGCCTGAAGTACGACATGATCCCGCTTGTCACGATGTTCCACTTCGACCTTCCTGCCGCGCTGGACAAGAAAGGCGGCTGGTCAAGGCGTGAATCCGTGGATGAGTTCGTCAACTTCGCGAAGGTCCTCTTCCAGAACTATGGAGACCGCGTGAAATACTGGCTGACCATCAACGAGCAGAACATGCTGACCCTCGTGGGCGACGTCATCGGCACCAGCAACATCACCTCAGAAAATCCTCTGAAGGAGATCTACCAGCAGAACCACCACATGCTCCTCGCCCAGTCCAAGGCCATGGCGCTCTGCCACGGGATGATCCCCGACGCGAAGATCGGACCTGCGCCAAACATCTCCCTGGTCTACCCTGCATCCTCGAAGCCTGAGGACACGCTGGCCGCCCAGAACTTCAACGCCGTCAGGAACTGGCTGTATCTCGACATGGCCGTATGGGGCAAGTACAACAGCCTCGTCTGGGCATACCTCGAGAGCCGCAACGCCCTGCCCGACTTCGAGCCGGGAGATGAAGAGATCCTTGCCTCCGGCCATCCAGATTTCATCGGCTTCAACTACTACAACACCATGACGGTAGGTGCGAGCGACGGGACAGAGACGCCGAACCTGAAAGGCGACCAGCAGGCCGCATTCGGGGATCCTGGCATGTTCCGTGCCGTGAGGAATCCGAACCTCACGACCACCGAGTTCGGTTGGGAGATCGACCCTGTCGGTTTCCGGGCCACCATGCGTGAGATCTACTCCAGGTACAGGCTTCCCCTCATCGTCACAGAGAACGGGCTTGGCGCCTATGACAAGCTGGAGGAGGACGGAACCGTCCACGACCCTTACCGCATCAACTACCTGAGGCAGCACATCGTGCAGCTCCAGCTCGCGATTTCGGACGGCGTCGAGATGATGGGCTACTGCCCATGGTCCGCCATCGACCTGATCTCCACCCATGAAGGCGTCGTGAAGCGTTACGGCTTCATCTATGTCAACAGGGACGAGTTCGACATGAAGGACCTGAAACGTGTCCGCAAGGACTCCTTCTACTGGTACAAGAAGGTCATCGAATCCAACGGACAGGACCTCGAATAACTTAAACCGTCCATACACAGCGCCATCCCACCGGAACAGGCTGAATAGGAATACCCCCATGGTGCGGCACAGCATAGAACCTGAAGGCCTGTCCCATGGGGGTTTCCTGTCTTCCTGCCCATCATCCGATACATCATGCTTAAGAATGGAGGGATACTCATGAACATCATCCTTGGTGCAACCGGACAGGTCGGCTCGCTCCTTGCAGCAGAACTTCTTGAGCGGGGCGAACCCGTACGGGCCGTCATCCGTGACGCTTCCCAGGCGATGCGTCTGGAAAGCCTCGGCATGCAGACCGCCATCGCCGACTATAGGGACATAGGCGCCCTGACGAAAGCCTTCCAGGGCGGACACACCGCTTTCCTCATCACACCGGAGAAGCCGGACTGCACGGACTGCATGGCGGAGGTCGACAGCCTCCTTGACGCCTACAGGGAAGCCGTCCTCGCCTCAGGCATCACGAGGATTGTCGGACTCTCCTCCCTTGGTGCACAGCACGAGGAAGGCACCGGGAACCTCATGGCTTCCTACAGGCTGGAGCACGCCTTCGAAGGCATCATGACCGAAAAGATCTTTGTGCGGCCCGCCTACTACTTCAGCAACTGGCTGGGGTACCTCGACCTCGTGCGATCGCACGGCATCCTCCCCACCTTCTTCCCGCCGGAAATGGAGCTCCCCATGGTGGCACCGCCGGATGTCGCAAGCTACCTCGCGGACCTCATCCAGAGCGATACAGGACCCGACAGGACCATGGAGATTGTCGGACCGAAACCTTACAACCGCATGGAAATCGCCCGGATTTTCGGAGAGGTCCTCGGAAAAGCGGTTTCCGTCCAGCAGGTGCAGCCCGAGGACTGGGAAAGCTCGCTCCGGGAAGCCGGATTCTCCGAGGATGGAGCAAGGAATCTTGCAGACATGACCCAGGCCGTCGTGGATGGAAAGACCTCCGTCGAGAAAGCTCCGGTCATCCTCCCTACAGATTTCAGGACCTACCTGGAATCGATGGTCCGCTGATTTCATTTTTTTCCTTGCATCAGAAAGGGTGTGTCCAGAGCATCCGGTCTAAGACCGGCACTCGGGACACACCCTTCTATTCGTCATCTCTTCACTTGTACTTCTCCAGTTCCGCCTTGGCATTATCC
>DATISI010000004.1:0-6397 GCA_035581745.1 Clostridiaceae bacterium | reverse complement strand
GACGATTACAGTGCCATCGTGCTTCTTTAATTGTTTGGATACCTTGATATTCCTGATATCGCCCCAAATGATGATACCCGAAGATACCATCACGATTAATCCTGAAAATACACCGAATTTATCCATGAAATCCATCCCCTTACGTTAGCGCGTGACATGCTGCAATTGCGTACTTACTGATCTGTATCTATTGTCATCATACAGGATAAATACCATACATGCCATTTTTCACATCAGGCTTGGATTTAACCTGGTTCTGGTGATCCGAGGCTGGCTCAGCCATGGTTGGGGTAAGCCTGTATACAGGGCTATAGAGATTGCGAAGTTCACGATACCCGTGAAGGTATCCTGTTGATAAAATTGTAAACCATGTATCGGAATGGTGTGGGATTTTTCGGTAACCTGCAACACATGCCTGAGAACTTTCTGTGAAGGCTTCCTTAACGAAGCTTAACATCCTGCTTGCCGAATAGAGGAGATGAGTGCTGCAAAGCCATAGCAACAGGGCCTGGA
This sequence comes from Clostridiaceae bacterium, assembly GCA_035581745.1. Lineage (GTDB taxonomy): Bacteria > Bacillota > Clostridia > Clostridiales > Clostridiaceae > Youngiibacter. Next base: position 5,884 of record DATISI010000004.1, on the reverse strand, counting down.
GAAGATTCAGGGGATATGCCAGAATGGGTGGGGACATGAATGTGATCGAGAAAGGAAGTGAGGAAGATTCAGTTTGTCCTTTACAAAAAGTGAAAATATGATATATTTGAATTATTAATGCAATCGCTTGCACGAAATAGCTGCAGGCGAAAAAATCGAATCAGGAACCACAATCAGCCAGAGCAAGGAGGTTTTAAACTTGAAATCCTATACGCTGGATAACGGTGCAAAAGCCTTCGTTTTTGGAGACCCTGTGGAGACGGGGATCATCCGGGCGGAGCGGACAGAAGCGGAACTTGACCACGGCCTGAACCTGGAAACCATCAATGGACATATCTTCATCCGGTGGACCATGCATCCCAAAGAGATCGTCTACGGTCTGGGTTCACAGCTTGGCGGAATCAACAAGAGGGGGAGGGTTTACGAATCCTACTGTACGGATGACCCCATCCACACCGAGGACAAGAGCGCGCTCTATGCCTCCCATAACTTCTTCATCCTTTCTGGGAAAGTGAAGACAGGGTACTTCATCGATTTCTCGTCAAGGATCCTCTATGATGTGGGATTCACGATGATCGACAATTTCAGGATCGAGGTCTTTGGGACCGATATGGTCCTTTATGTCATCGAAGGCAGCGACGAGGAGGAAATCGTGAGGAAGTTCCATCAGCTCATCGGCAGGAGCTACGTCCCTCCAAAGTGGGGGTTCGGCTACTTCCAGAGCCGCTGGGGATACAAGACCCAGGAGGATGTCCTGAAGGTGTGTGAAAACTTCCGGGAGAAGGAAATCCCTCTTGAAGGCGTCTACCTCGATCTTGACTACATGGAGAACTTCAAGGACTTATCGCTTTCCAAGGAACGCTTCCCGGATCTTCCTCGGATCACGAAGGAGCTGAAGGAGAAGGGGATCTACATCATCCCCATCATCGCTGCCGGAGTGAAAATCGAGAAAGGCTATGATATCTATGAGGAAGGTTTGGAAGGGAACCATTTCGTCAGGACCGCGGGAGGGGAGCCGTATGTCGCGGCGGTGTGGCCGGGCAAGGTCCACTTCCCTGACTTCATGCGCGAAGAGACGAGGGAATGGTTCGGGTCGAAATACAAGTTCCTGACCGACATGGGCATCGAAGGGATCTGGAACGACATGAACGAGCCTGCCATCTTCTATGATGAGTCGGAGCTCGAGGTCGCGATACAGGCCTCCCAGGATTCGAGGAGCAAGAACCTTGGCGTCGAACCTTTCTTCAAACTCAAGGACCTCTACAAGAACATCGCGAACAGGGAGAAGTACTACAGGACCTTCTATCATGACTATAAGGGGAAATCTGTGGTGAATGACGAAATCCACAACCTGTACGGATACTACATGACGAAATCGGCTAATCTTGGTCTCCGGAAGCTTTTAGGCGGAAAGCGCTTCGTGCTTCTGTCCCGAGCCTCCCATATCGGGATGCACAAGTACAGCGGGATCTGGACGGGAGACAATGCCTCCTGGTGGGCACACCTCGAGCTCAATGTGAAGCAGATGCCGAGCATCAACATGGCCGGCTTCTACTATGTCGGAGCCGACACCGGTGGATTCGGAGGCAGTTCCAATGGAGAACTCCTCGTCAGGTGGATGCAGTTCAGCATCTTCACCCCGCTGCTCCGCAACCACTCCGCCATCGGGAACGTCAACCAGGAGCCCTACGTGTTCGGCGAACAGATCACCGAATACAACAGAAGGCTCATCCGTGCGCGGTACATGCTGATCCCTTACCTTTATTCCGAATACATGAAGGCGGTGAACGACGGGCTGCTTATGTTCAAGCCACTGTCCTTCGAATGCAGGGACAAGGAGGCACTGGATTCCGAAGACCAGCTCTACCTCGGGAATGAGCTGATGCTGGCTCCCGTCACCAGTGCGAACCTCAGCAGCAGGCTGGTCTACCTGCCCGAAGAGATGGCGGAAGTCTCCTTCAGTGAGGATGAGGTCACCCTAAGGACCGTGGGCATGGGCATCATGAGGTTCGAATACGGGCTTTCCGACCTGAAGTTCTTCATCCGGAAGAACAGGCTGCTACCCTACGTCGCACCAGCGATGACGACGAAGGACCTCGATATCGGGACACTCCATATGGTCGGTTATGTCGACGATGTGGCGGAATACACCCTGTACGATGACGACGGGATCTCCTGCGACCACGAAGCCGGGATCCATGTCGAGACGAGGGTCCGGGTGACAAGGAAAGATGATGATTACCATGTCGATGTTGAAAACGACAACCCTAAGATCAAACGAATCAGTCTGAATATCACAGACTCCAGGAACAGGAGCATCCATAAGGATGTCAGCCTGTCCTAGGAGAAAGGAGAGACCATGGATAAAAGATCAAGTGGAATCCTGATGCATATCTCATCCCTGCCCGGGGAGTATGGAATCGGGGACTTTGGAAAGGAAGCCTACCGTTTTGTGGACTTCCTCGTGAAGGCGAAACAGTGCAACTGGCAGATCCTCCCCCTCGGGGTCACGGGATATGGAGACTCCCCCTATCAGAACTTCTCCGCTTTCGCGGGAAACCCCTACTTCATCGACCTCGATGAATTCATCGCGAAGGGCTTCCTCACAAGGAGTGAGATCAGGAAAATGGACCTTGGCGATGACCCTGGCAATGTGGATTATGGAAAGCTCTACAAGAACAAGCTCGCCCTTATCCGAAGCGCCTATGAGAAGGGGAAGTCCTCCCTGAAGGAGGAACTCGAGACCTTCTATAATGACAACCGTTTCTGGATCCGGGACTATGCGCTGTTCATGGCAATCAAGTCCATGAACCGCAACCAGTCCTGGAGGCTCTGGCCCGCACCATTCCAGAACGCCGGATCCCATGAGGTCCTGGAGTTCGAGGAGAAGAACGAAGAGGAGATCCTCTACTTCGTCTTCCAGCAGTATTTCTTCTTCAAGCAGTGGAAGACCCTGAAGGAGTATGCGAACTCCAGGGGAATCAAGATCATCGGAGACATCCCCATCTATGTCGCGGAAGACAGCTCAGACCTCTGGGCGAACCCTGAACTGTTCAATCTGGACAAGAACGGGATTCCAAAGACGGTGGCCGGATGCCCACCAGATGCCTTCTCGGAACTCGGACAGCTCTGGGGGAACCCGATCTACGACTGGAAAGCCATGGAGCAAAGGGATTATGATTTCTGGATCCAGCGGATCAAATCCAGTTTTGAACTGTATGATTCTGTTCGGATCGACCATTTCAGGGGGTTCGAAGCTTACTGGGAAATCAAGTATGGCAGTATGGATGCGGTGAAGGGAAAATGGGTGAAAGGGCCTGGGTTGAAATTCTTCAAGAAGGTCAAAGAGAAGCTCGGAGAACTCGACATCATCGCGGAAGACCTCGGATTCCTCACGGAAGAAGTCTTCCAGCTGATCAAAGACACCGGGTATCCGGGGATGAAACTCATGCAGTTCGCTTTCGACAGCCGGGACGAGAATGACTATCTTCCACACAACTATGGAAGGCATTCAGTCGTCTATACTGGTACCCATGACAATGAGACCATCGTGCAGTGGTTCGATGAGGTAGCGCGGGAGGATTTCAACCTCGCGGTGAAATACCTGAAACTGAACTACGATGAAGGCCTGAACTGGGGCTTAATCAGGGGCGCATGGTCAAGCGTCGCAGACCTCGCCATCGCACCGATGCAGGATTTCCTCGGACTCGGCGCTGAGGCGCGGATGAACAAGCCATCGACCATCGGCGGCAACTGGATGTGGAGAGTGGACAAGGATGCGCTGGACGATGTCCTGGCGAGACGGATTAGAGAACTCACTAAGTTATACGGGAGATAAATGATGATGAATAAAGAGATTTACAGAGAAAGAATGCGGATCCGTGCCTTTACAGGCTTCGGGAAAAAACTGGAGGACCTGACGGACAAAGAGAAATATGTCGTCCTGTCGGATACCCTCATGGAGGAGATCGTCCCGAAATGGATGAAGGACGAAGAGAAGGGGAAGGGGAAGAAGAAAGCCTTCTACCTCTCCGCCGAGTATCTCATGGGCAGAGCGCTCAGCAACAACCTGATCAACCTCGGCTACCTGGATGAACTGAAGGAGATGCTGAGGGAGATGGACATGAACTATAACGCCATCGAAGAGGCGGAGGACGATGCCGGACTAGGCAATGGCGGGCTCGGAAGGCTTGCGGCATGTTTCCTCGATTCCGCAGCGACGCTCGGGTATCCCCTGACCGGATATGGCATCCGGTATGAATACGGGATTTTCAGGCAGCTGCTTGTGGCGGGACATCAGGTGGAGATCAGCGACGACTGGCTGAAGTATGGGGATCCCTGGTCGGTCAGGAGGCTGGATGAGAAGGTCATTGTAAGCTTCAGTGACGGAGACGTCATCGCCGTGCCGAACGACACGCCAATAATCGGCTTCGGTGGGAAGACCATCAACACCCTGAGGCTCTGGAATGCGGAAGCCGTGGATGATTTCGACTTCCAGAAGTTCAACGACCAGGACTACGACCTCGCCGTCAAGGAGAAGAATGACGCGGAGAACATCACAAAGGTGCTCTATCCGAACGACTCCACGGATGAGGGCAAGATCCTCAGGCTGAAACAGCAGTATTTCTTCGTGTCAGCTTCCTTACAGGACCTGCTCCGGAAGCATGGGAAGAAGCACAAGGATTTCAAGAAATTCGCAGCGCTTCACGCCATCCAGCTGAACGACACCCATCCTGCTGTTGCTGTCCCGGAACTCATCAGGCTCCTCATGGATGAACATGGGGTGACCTTCAGGTCTGCCTGGAAGATTGCTGTCGAGACTTTCTCCTACACCAACCACACCCTGCTTTCGGAAGCCCTGGAGCAGTGGCCGGTCAGACTTTTCAAGCCCCTTCTCCCAGAGGTGTACAAGGTCATCTTGAAGATCGACAGCCAGCTGAAGAAGGACCTTGCGAAGATGGAGGTGCCAAAAGAGGATTTCGGGAAATACGCCATTGTCCACGATGGGAACATCAAGATGGCCTGGCTCTCGATTTATGGTACACATTCGACAAACGGAGTCGCCCAGCTGCATACCGACCTCCTCACGGAAGTGGAACTGCGTGACTGGTCGAAACTCTACCCCGAAAGGTTCAACAACAAGACCAATGGGATCACGCAGAGGCGCTGGCTCCTGCAGTCCAATCCAGAACTGTCCGCCCTCATCACGGAACTGCTCGGGTCATCCGCCTGGATCACTGACCTTGACCAGCTGAAAGCGCTGGAAAGATATGCGGATGACGAGGCGGTACTTGAGCGGCTTGCTGAAATCAAGCAGCTGAAGAAGAACCAGCTGGCCGACTACATCAGGGTGAGAGAGGGAATCGAGATCGATCCAAAATCCATCTTCGACATCCAGATCAAACGTATCCATGAATACAAGCGCCAGCTCCTCAACGCCTTCCAGGTCCTGGACCTTTATTACAGGCTGAAAGAGGACAAGAACCTCGACATCGTCCCGAGGACCTTCATCTTCGGAGGCAAAGCGGCTCCAGGCTACTTCAGGGCGAAGGGGATCATCGCGTTCATCAACGCCATCGCGAATCTCGTGAACAATGACGCGGAGACGAACGCGAAGCTGAAGGTGGTCTTTGTGCAGAACTATACCGTTTCCTATGGTGAGAGACTCTTCCCGGCGGCGGATATCTCGGAACAGATCTCCACAGCGGGCAAGGAGGCTTCCGGTACAGGGAATATGAAGTTCATGCTGAACGGTGCCCCTACCATCGGAACCTTTGACGGTGCAAATGTCGAGATTGTAGAAGAGGCAGGAGAAGAGAACAACTTCATCTTCGGACTGCGGGTCGAGGATATCGAACGTCTGGGAAACACTTACAATCCAGGA
>DATISI010000003.1:0-3604 GCA_035581745.1 Clostridiaceae bacterium | reverse complement strand
TCATCCTCGATGTTTCCAGAAGCATAGATGTATACCGGCTTGTTCTTCAGGTCCGCCCATAGCGTCATGAGCGCATCCGCATCGAGAAGGTCAAGCTCCGCGATGGAACCGAATTCCGGTTTCCTGTAGGAGTCATGGAGTCCCTGCTCCACGACCTTGATCACGGAGTAGTGTCCCTTATCGTCATACTGCGACTCGATGTAGAGCCTGTGGTTCAGGATCTCCTGGGCCACGATGTCCTCCGGGAACTTCCCTCCGTCAAGCAGCGGCCTGTACAGGACGTCCTTGATCAGGAAGACCGCCTTCTCCCAGAGGTCTTCTCCGTACAGGGTGAACCTGTTGTCCAGGAAGCTGCAGTAGAAGATGAGGAAGAGCTTCTGCCCCTTCTTGCTGATGGCGATATCGAAGAAGCTCCCATACATGTCCTGGAGGTACCTCGTGATCTCGGAGGACGTCTTGAAGGTCTCTGTCCCTCTTTTGAGCACCTGGGCCAGCACATTGTATCCGGTGACATCCTCATCGAGGTCCACCGGGATGATGAAGCTTATGGCGTTGTTCTTGAATTTCCTGCTTTTGAAAAGTTCTATCTTCTCCATGTTGTACGCATGACGCTTCGCGCCATGCACTCCTTTCCTATTTATTCCTATCTCTGTCCCTCTGCGTCACCATTCCCCACCAGGTTAAAACCTTTGACAAGGGAATGACAGACAGCTACAATTAATGATATCCTTGGGAGCGGATGGGTACTGGCGTATTCTGTGGTCTTCAAAACCATTTCGGGGTGCTGATAACATCCTGGGTAGGTTCGATTCCTACACGTTCCCGCCAATTTATAAATCTAATCTTGCTCTATTCAATATTATACAATAAGTTTAGAGCATTCGTCTTATTGTAACCTTAAATATGAAAGATTTGGGATTCCCATTTGATAATTTTCTTTGAACGATTGCGCTTCATCCGGTACGCATGATGACCTCATGACCCGCGAAGTCTGCGCCCCAAGGCCAGACACGAGGCTTCCTGCTCAGGAAGTCTCCGATCTGGCCTTTAGCCTTGTGAGGATAAAGCACAAGGCTGCTTAAAACTATGGTGACTAAACTGACTCCTTCATCAGGATGAACTCATCATATAGAATGCACAGGAATTCAGTCGATGCAAATTCGAAGGATGATGTGGACTAAAGAATCCTGTGGTTAGGAGAAATCGCACATGTTTTCAGATGTGGAAATGAAGCTGAAGAAAAGGAATCAGATCCTGTTCTCCCGTGACAGCGAGTGCCTGCAGGAACTGGTCCATCTGATCCAGCTGCAGAACCATCGGACCCTCGTGTTGTGGGCACTGGACTGTGCCAGTTTCACCTTGGAGGAATTCGAGGCGAAATATCCTGAGGAGCCAAGACCTCGGACCTGTCTTGATCGCTGCATGGCCTGGGCAAAGGGTGAAATCAAGATGCCCCTGGCCAAACGGGCGATCCTGGATGCCCATGCCGTTGCTAAGGATCTCGATGATCCTGAGTACAGCGCACTGTGCCATGCCATCGGTCATGCGGGAGCCACCGTGCATGTGGAGACACACGCACTGGGACTCGTTTTCTATGAACTGACCGCAATCGTCCTAAGGCATGGTAAAGACGATTTTCCAGGACCCGTCCGTGAAAAGATCGCTTTCTATAGGGATCGTCTGCTGTACTGGCAGGACAACACCGACCACGTTGAAATGGACTGGGCAGAATTCTTGAGGGATGACACCAGGCCCAACAAGGAGCATTTATTGGCCTTAAAACGGAAATCGAAGGATCAGGGATGACCCCTACCGTCACTTTCTGAATGATGGACCAGAAGGACTCCATCAGGAATGTCCTGATTCATGATCCGCAGGTCGTCATGTTTCAAAAACTTATCCGATCTGTCATGTCTTTGGACATGATCAAGGACAGCGCCTCCGATGCCTACTGGTTTCGGAGGCGCTGTCCTATTTGGTGATCACTTCAGGGAACTATTGATTTCGAAGCCTGGTTCACAAGAAGCTTAGCTGAAGCGGATGATCTTCAGGCTGCTCCGGTTTCCCGGCATGGTTCATGACGCTACCTGAGACCTAGAGGTTCCTTCTGATCAGGGTCTCCTTCAGGAGATAGACCTCATCCGAGACATTACGGGCGAAACTGAGGTCATGGGTGATGATGATGATGCCCGTCCCTTTCTCTTTCAGGTCCAGGATGACCTTCCCCACACTCTCCGAGAGGTCCTCGTCGAGTGCTGAAGTCGGTTCATCGAAGAACAGGAAGTCCGGTTCCAGGGCAAGTGCCCTTGCGATGGCCACCCGCTGCCGCTGTCCGCCGCTCAGCATGTACTCATAGAATTCCTCCTTGTCAGAAAGCTCAAGCTCCGCAAGGATGCCTCTCGCTTTTTTCCTCGCCTCCTCTTTGTCCATCCCTTTCACGCGGATCAGCGGGAAGGTGATGTTATCCAGGACGCTCATATGTGGAAACAGGTTGAAGGACTGGAAAACCAGCCCGATGCTGAGCTTCTTGTCTTTCAGCGGTACACCGTCGATGGTGATGGTGCCCTCGTCCTGCTTCTCGAGGAGGGTCATGCAGCGCAGAAGCGTTGTCTTACCCACTCCGGAAGGACCTGTGATGGAATAGACCCTTCCTTTCTCGAAAGTCGCGTTGATATTCTTAAAAACCTGTTTCCCGTCAAAACTCTTTGACAGATTCTCTACTCTTAGCATAATTCTAGCGGGCGATGCCCTGCCTCCTTTTCCTATCCATTTGTTGGCCTTCTGTCCCCTTCATCACCGCCTACCTGTAGTAGGTCAGCCTGGTCTCCAGTCTCTTGAGGAGATAGGTGAGCACGGCGATGACAGCGAGGTACAGGACACCTGCGAGGAGCAGTGGCAGAAGCGTCGTGTCACGGTTGGATGCGATCCTCGCCGCCCTCAGCATGTCTCCGATGCCGACGACATAGACGAGGGAGGTATCCTTGACGAGGGTCATCAGCTCGTTCGAGCTTGGTGGGACGACCCGCTTCACCACCTGGGGAAGGACAACCCTGAAGAAGATTTCGCTTTCCTTGAGCCCCAGGACGCGTCCAGCTTCATACTGGCCTTCAGGGATGGATTCGATTCCCGCCCTGAAGATTTCAGCGAAGTATGCGGCATAGTTCAGGATGAAGGCGAGCAGCGCTGCAGGAAGCCTGTCCAGGGTGATTCCCACGATGGGAAGCCCGAAGAACACGAACATGAGCTGGAGAAGCAGCGGTGTCCCCCTCATGATGAGGATGTAGGTCTGTACGAGTCCGCTCACCGGCCTGTTCTTGGAAAGGCGCAAAAGCGCCAGGATAAAGCCCAGAGGGATCGAGGCCAGCGCTGTGATCACGAACACCTGCAGGGTCGTTTTCAGGCCATCCAGCATATAGGGTAGTATCTCAAGAATATAATCCATCACAATTTCCTTTCTTTATGTCTATTTGACGATGTTCTCTCCGAACCACTTCACAGAGATCTCTTCCGCTTTCCCGTCAGCCTTCATGGCATCCAGGGCTGCATTGAGTTCCGTGAGCAGGACAGCATCTGACTTTCTGACGCCTACGCCGGACTCCTCGTC
>DATISI010000002.1:0-2028 GCA_035581745.1 Clostridiaceae bacterium | reverse complement strand
AGTGGCCAGTAAAATAGGCTTCATCAATTTATCCATTATCGCATGCTCCTTGAATGTCTCATTTGAATCATATTCTATCAGTTATCCTGTCAAAGGTAAATGACCCGCTGTCTTTGCCATCGGATAGGCCGGAATCAGAGCCCTTAAGGTGGAGTTTTCCTGACCAGAAAGGAACCCTCTGTGGCCACTTTCTCAAGTGAAAAGGACAAAAAAAGAAGGACTGCTGCCCTTCTCTTCTATGATGTCAGTTCATTTGTCCCGCTAAAGGATCTTCCTCAGGAAGTCCTTGGTGCGTGGTTCCTTGGGATTGGCGAAGACTTCATCCGGATCCCCTTCTTCGATGATCCTGCCTTCATCCATGAAGATGACCCTGGTTCCGACTTCTTTCGCGAAGCCCATCTCGTGGGTGACGACGATCATCGTCATCCCGTCTTCCGCAAGCTTCTTCATGACCTCGAGGACTTCTCCTACCAGTTCAGGGTCAAGCGCGGATGTGGGCTCGTCGAAGAGCATGATTTTGGGCTTCATGGCCAGCGCCCTTGCGATGGCAACCCTCTGCTGCTGTCCGCCTGAAAGCCTTGAAGGATATTCGTCCTTCTTGTCTGCCAGTCCGACCATGTTGAGGAGCTCCAGTGCCTGCTCCTTGATCTCCGCCGCTTTCTGCTTGCGCACGAGCTGTGGCGCGATGGTCACGTTCTCGAGTACGGTGAGATGAGGAAAGAGGTTGAATCTCTGGAAGACCATGCCCAGTTCCGTGCAGAGGCTCTGCACCTTCTCCGGTGAGATCTTGATGACGTCCTTGTCATTCTCCCGATGGTCCACGAGCTGGTCTTCTATGAAGATTTTTCCGCTTGTGATCCTTTCGAGCTGGTTCAGGCATCGTAGCATGGTGCTTTTTCCTGAACCGCTGGGGCCGATGACACAGACGACTTCTCCAGCCTTGACTTCCAGGTTGATATCCTTCAGGACCTTGAGGTCACCGAAGTTCTTATAGACATTCTCCAATTTTATCATTAATCCTCACCTCCTAATCGTAAATGGAATACTTCTTCTCAATCTGTGCGAATACAATCTGCACCAGAGAGGTCAGCACCAGGTAGATACCCACGGCGTAGAGGTAATAGTACCACTGTCCGGAAGCATTGACCATCTGTGTGACTGTTCTCAGGATATCGAAGAGCGCGATGGATGCGACCAGGGAAGTGTCCTTGATCAGCATGATCATCTCATTGCCGAGAGGCGGGATCAGCCGTCTTACGGACTGCGGGATGATGATCCGGAACATCGCCTGATAATAGCTCATTCCAAGCGCCTTTGACGCTTCCATCTGTCCCTTGTCGATGGACTGGATGGCTGCCCTGATGGTCTCCGCGAGGTACGCGCCTGAATTCAGGGAATAGGCGATGAACGCCATGGTCACGGGTGACAGCCTCAGCTGGAAGCCCAGGACATCCCTCGTGAAGAGCGGACCTGCATAGTAGAAGAGGAACAGCTGCATGAGTAGCGGGGTACCTCTCAGGACCCATATATAGAACCATGTGATTCCATTCAATATCTTGTTCTTCGATATCCTGCCTAAAGCGACCAGCGTACCGATAAGTACACCGAACAGGAGAGCGACGCCTGCGATCCTGAGTGTCAGGAAAAGACCGGCGATTACGGCTTGTATCTGTGGTCCTGTTAACAAAGTAATCCACTCCTTCCATGGCTTGGTAAATCACAAAGGACATGAGGTCCTTTGTGATTCCTGCAAGCTTATATCATATTAGAATATTTTTACGCGGATATCAACCCTTATTCTTCGGTTTCCACAAAGTTCAATTCTTCGTCGATATCGGAAGTGTAGTCATCGCCGAGCCAGTCCTCGGAAATCGCCTTCAGGGTTCCGTCTGCCTTGAGCTCATCCAGCGCGGTGTTCAGTTTAGCGACAAGTTCGGTGTTGTCTTTCTTCACGGCGATTCCGATTGGCTCATTGGTGAACTGGACATCTGTCATGGCATATTTGTCTGGGGATTTCGCGACATATTC
>DATISI010000001.1:0-12898 GCA_035581745.1 Clostridiaceae bacterium | reverse complement strand
CCTGGTTATGGAAGCGAACTCCTCGTCATGTAGACAAGGTTAGCATGGCGAGAACAAAAAAGGGGCATGAAGGTAGACGAAAGCCAGGCAGGCTGATGAACGGAGAGGGACCGGAAGCGGATAAAGCACAGGGCAGGGAATAGGAGGTTGGAAATTCCAGGGGATAATGGAAAGGTAGAGGTGCCTGGGGTTATCCCCGAGGTGGGAAAGTTATCCACAAAAATGGGGATAACAAGTGTGGAAAACGATGTTTTCTGGGGATAACCTTGGGATAACTACCACTTTCTGTGGATAACCATTCCCGGAAATAGACCAGAAAGCGAAAAAACCGGGATGGGAAAATGGTTTTCCACAGCCCGGTTTCATAAAGAATCTGAAGAAACAGCTAAAAAAGACATTGATGCTCCCATATTAACAAAAAATAACACAAACTTTACATTGTCCCGTTTAAAGAGATTAAAGAAAGTGGACAATTCGGAGTAACTTTTGTGGATAGAAGATTTTCCCTGTGGATAAGTAAAAGCTCTGGTTAGCCCAGAGCTTTCCTTTTTTCTGTATTCTTCTTGATCCTGAGGTCCTCGCCGGTGAAACGGTAGAGGCTGAAATCTCCCATGAATCTGGAGAAGATCCGCTCCTGGTATTTCGCCTGCAGGTTGTCGATGGTGAGGTTCGTCGAGATGAGCATCTTCTTTTTCCTTAGGAGTTTCTTGTTCAGGAAGTTGAACAACTCGACCTTCGCAAACTCTGTAGTGAGTTCTGTGCCCAGGTCGTCGATGATGAGGAGGTCGCAGTTCAGGATGATGTCCATGAGCTCATGATTGTCATTGAACTTCACATCCTTGAGGTTCTGGATGAGCGCATCGGATGTCCTGTAGACCACGAAGTAGCCCTTCTTCAGGAGTTCCCCCGCGATGCAGCTTGACAGGAAGGTCTTTCCTACTCCGGGACTGCCGTAGAACAGCAGGTTCTCGTTTGTCTTCTCGAAATCCTTGATGTACCTGAAGATCTCCTCGAGGATGAGTTCCATGTTCTTCCTCGGGCTCATGCCTCCAGAAGATTCGGAAGGGTAGAGGTCAATCTTGAATTCCTTGAAAGAGTATTCCTTGACGAGGTCGTTGAAGTCGGAATTCCTGTAGTAGAGGTTGACCAGCTTCTGTTTGTAGCAGATGCACTTCGTCGTTCCGATATATCCCGTATCCTCGCATTTCTCGCAGCGATGCTTAAGGCTCAGATAGTCCGCAGAGAGTCCGTTCTCCACCAGGGTCTCCATCTTCCTGCCACGGAGCTCGATGATCTCACCCTTCAGCTTGCGGAAGGCTTCCTCCTGGTTGTCCTTATACTTGAAGTTCACCATGGCGAGCTCCAGGCTGAGTTTCGCGATCTTGCGCTCGAGATCCAGGACGGCGGGAAGGTTCTTCTCTGCCCATTGCTTGCGTTCGGCAAGCGCGGCATGCTCTTCCTGTCTGATTTTCTCATATTCATTCATGATCTGACCATGATACCCTTTTATCATCCTAATCCCTTCCTAGAAGCTTCTTCTCAAGCTCGCTATAATCGTATTCTCTTTCCGTGAAATCGGAGGCATCCTTCTTGGCGGAGCCTTTTCCCTTGCCCTTGATGACCTTCTTCTTGGTCTCGATCTCTTCAGGGGTCTTGATGTCGCTTTCTCTCCAGGAACGCAGGACGCCGTCGATGTACTTCATCTCGCCCTTCCCGATGTTGTTGAAGCTGATGTCGCAGGCCTTCAGGATCATCTCCGGGGTGAAGGCGTAGGTATAGAACCATTTCTCCAGGAGGTCCTCCTGAGGCTTCATGACCTCGTTCTCCTTCATGCCCAGGTAGGTGAGGATTTTCCTATAGTTGGACCACTTGTCCTCATGCTTCTTGATGTTCTGCTGGGCCAGCGCGATGGTGGTGAGCCCCATGCTGTTCCAGTTGATCGCGACCTTCTCCATGTAGCGGAGGTCCGAGATCCCCTTGTTCACGCAGTACTGCACAAGGAGGATCACCACTTCGTCCGGGAACTTGTAGTCACCCCGGAAGGAGAGGAAGGTGTCCATCTCCTTGGTGCTGAGGGGCCTGTTCATCATGGCCTCGATCTCCATCAGCATGCCCGCGCTTTCCTCGTCCGTATGGACAGCGACAGGAAGCTTCCTGACATTTGATGAGGGTTCGGCTGGCTTGACCGCAGCGGCCACGGGAGTCTCATCGCTCTCACAGAGCGAGATGGACAGGTTTCCTGCCCCATCGAGGGTCTTCATCGAGAGCAGGCCTTCCTTCTCCCAGTATTCCAGAGCTTTGTAGACATCGGTCTCCAGCAGGCCGAGCACTTCAGCCAGGAAACCGGAGGTCACACCGAGTTCTCCAATCTGCGTGTAGCGGAGGAGCATGATATAGACCTTGACATACTCTCCCCGGGCCTTGGGCATATATTCCTCCACAAACCTTGCGCTAAGCGGAACGATGTTGAAATTTGACTGTTTTAGCATTAATGTTCTCATTTTTTTCTCCTTGTTCTCCTGAAGGGGAATATGGATTCCGCTCAAGGAATCCTATCTAAATAGTAATGCAATACGGGTTTTTCCGCCACGTTTATTTGATGGGATAGGTCTTTCCCATCTCTCCGATGAAAATCCTCTCGTCCTCCTTCGCCATATCCGAAAGGATGCGCAGGGTGGCCTCGTCGTCATCGAGGGCGAACTGGTAGGTGCTGTGGTGGATAGGGAAGAACATCCGGCTCCTCATTCCTTTGAAGATCCTGAAGATGTCATCTGGATCACCGTGCATGTAGCGTAGGCTCTCCGGGATATAGCAGCCTACAGGAAGGAAAGCGATATCGCTTTCGATGCCATCCAGCCTGTCGGTGTAGGCAGTGTCTCCTACGAACATTATGCTGCAGTCGCGGTTTTCTATTCTGTACGCGTTGGTGTTTCCATCATTTCCTTTATAATAGCGTCTTCCGTCGTGGTTCGCCTCATAAGCCGTGATCGTCACGCCGTGAACGGTGGTCTCCGCTCCATAGGGAAGTTCATGGATGTTCCGGAATCCGAGCGGCTTCAGCCGCACCGCATATCCGGGCGGGGTCACGATGTGGATATCCTTCCTGAACTTGCGGATCGTCTTTTTGCTGAAATGGTCCATATGTCCATGGGTGATGAGGACAATGTCAGGATCGGCATGATGCTTCGGAAGGAGGACATACCATCTCCGGAAGATCCCAAAACTGTTCTCGAACAGCGGGTCTGTCATGATCCTCGTTCCATCAAGGTCGATTGAGACCGTCGCATGGCCCAGCCAGTTGTAGCTGTTCCGCTTCAGGGGCTCAGGAATGAGGACTTTCCTTTTCTGGAAAAGCCTAGAGAGGTTCGCCCTGACCAGGTTGAAGAGGAAGCGGTTTCGATGTTCCATGACTGACCTCGCTTGTCAGGTACGGCAGACAGCCGACCTGTCGATTGGGAAAACAAAAGGCCCCGTGGGACCTCTTCTGAAGTGAACCTGTCATGATGCCTGCTTCGGACCGACTGCCATGAGGAGGATGGGGATGTATGCGGTTTTATTCCTCGAGGGTGCAGCCCGTAAGGCTTTTGCTTATGCCTTTCCTTCTATCCTAGAGGACATTGGGGTCAGACAGCTGGAAAGTCGCGAATACGGATTCTTTCTTGAAGTTGAGATTCTTCCATAGCTCCAGTCTGTCGATCTTGAAGATCTTGTCGCCGGGTTTCAGGACATTCTCGAACTTGTCGATCTCCTTGTTCTTCTCGCCCGAATACAGGACGAGCTGGGTGGGTCTGTCCACTGCCTCTTCCGGTCTGACCTTGAAGCCGTGCAGTCCGAGCATGGTGTTGAATCTTCTCGACAGCCTTTTGACATAGCCGAAGTTGATGACCTCAAGTCCGATGGTGCGGTTCTCCTCGTCATAGACGAGGTTTCCCTTGACGTCGATCTTGAACAGCCGCATGTGCCTCGTGATGTCCTTGACGATGCCTTCAAGCTTCGAAGGGTCCGGATCCTCGATGACTTCCATGATGATGCCATAGAAGGATGTCCTTTTCTGTGGTCTCAATTTTTTCACGAGGTTCCTCGTGGAGTTCTCAATGATCTTTCCGGAATTCTTGTCCAGTAGTGCAACAAGATAATATTTCATAATTCAGCAGGATTCCTCGCTTCGTCCATGTCCCAGAAGAGAATCCCTTCACCTCGCTTCTCCAGATATTCTAAACTTCATCAGAAATTCATATGTTTGATATAAACTTTTGGAGGGTCTGTTCCAGCTATGCGCTCCTATTCTTTCAGGATTCGCGCAGAAGGTGCCCTGTACCAATTATAGCATACTCTCGGTCCATATAAATTGTAACATAACATTATTAGATTCAACAATTTGGACATGAGATGGTGTGGGGCTATCGTAGTATAATAAGAGTGGAGAAGACTTGTCCAAAGAACGCCAGAGGGCCCAATCAGACTGAAAGACAAGTGCTATATCTGAAAGGTTTCAATTAAACAATTCTTTAGAAAGATACTTTATGATATAATGAAATGATTATATCAAATTGTGTGACCCATGCATGGACAAGGCAGACAGATTTCCCATGCAGGCACGATTTCCTGGACGCGAACATTTCATTTCAACCCAGGAAAACAGAAGAAGACCATTGTGCAGCGATGGAAGCCGACGTATCCCTGCAATGAATTCAGATAAAGGTGGAGAACATGGAGAAATTAATAATCACAGGCGGAAACAAACTTTTTGGAGAGATAGATATCAACGGTGCGAAGAATGCGGCGGTTGCCGTATTACCAGCCGCCATCATGGCGTCTGACGGAATATGCGAAATCGACAATATTCCGGACATCGACGATGTGAACTGTCTCGAAAGGATCATCGCATCTTTAGGATGCAAGATCACCAGGTACAACAGCACAGTGACCATCGATGCCAGGGGAGACCTTAGCACGGTGGCGAACATCGAGGACGTCCGCAAGATGAGAGCCTCTTATTACCTCATCGGGGCGCTTCTTGGACGTTATAAGGAAGCGAAGGTAGAACTGCCAGGCGGATGCGCCATTGGCGTCAGACCTATCGACCAGCATATCAAAGGATTCGAAGCCCTGGGCGCGACCGTGAAGATGGAGCATGGCTCAATCTACGCCAAAGCGGACAGGCTTATCGGCGCCAACATCTTTTTTGACGTCGTCTCCGTTGGCGCGACCATCAACGTCATGCTGGCAGCGACGCTCGCGGAAGGCCAGACCATCCTCGAGAACTCCGCAAGGGAGCCTCACGTCGTCGACGTGGCGAACTTCCTGAACACCATGGGCGCGGATATCAAGGGCGCGGGTACCGATGTCATCCGAATCAACGGGGTGAAATCCCTCACAGGCTGTAGCTACAGCGTGATTCCGGACCAGATCGAAGCCGGGACGTACATGATTGCGACGGCTGCCTGTGGCGGCGAAGTCACCATCAAGAACGTCATTCCGAAGCATCTGGAATCCATCTCTGCGAAACTCATCGAGATGGGTGTCAGCATCAAGGAACAGGACGATTCCATCGTCGTGAAGTCAGACAAGACCACCCTCAAGGCAATCAACATCAAGACTTCTCCCTATCCAGGTTTCCCTACAGATGTCCAGCAGCCGATGAGTGCCCTCATGTGCCTTGCGAAAGGCAGGAGCATCATCAACGAGAGCATCTGGGAATCCAGGTTCAAGCACGTGGATGAGCTGAAGAAAATGGGCGCGTGCATCTTCGTCGAGGGAAGGACAGCCATCATCGAAGGCGTGGAGAAAATCTCCGGTGCCAATGTCCGTGCGACCGACCTCAGGGCCGGTGCGGCCATGATCATCGCTGCCCTCATGGCGGAAGGAAGAAGCGAGGTCTATGATATCGAGCATATCGACAGGGGATACCCTGACATCGAGAATAAATTCAAGAGCCTTGGAGCAGACATCGTCAGAGAGACTTGCTAGGAGGTGAAGAGATGATTTTTTGTTCCCTATATAGTGGAAGCAGTGGAAACAGCATCTTCACCGGTTCAGAGAAGACGAAAGTCCTGGTCGACGCCGGTCTTACCGGTAAAAGCATCATCAACGCCATCGAGAACATCGGGGAGAATCCCGGTGAGCTTTCCGGAATCCTCGTCACCCATGAGCACATCGACCATGTCAAAGGCGTGGGCATCCTCTCGAGGAAGTTCAACCTGCCTGTCTTCGCGAACGCGAAGACCTGGGAAGCGATGGTGCGCTGGATCGGACCCATCGACAAGGCCAACACGAGGATCATTGACGGGGCTTTCACCCTGGGCGACCTCGACATCTCCACCTTCCGTGTACCCCATGATTCCGCGGCCTGTATCGGCTACACGATCCGTTCGGGTCAGAAGGCTGTCAGCGTCGCGACCGACATCGGTGTGTTCACCGACGAGATCCTCTATGGAATCCGGGAATCGGACCTTATCCTGATTGAAAGCAACCATGATATCGAGATGGTGAAGTTCGGGCCTTATCCTTATTCCCTGAAGCGAAGGATCCTTGGGGAGCTCGGGCATCTCTCCAATGCGGATTCGGGAAAAGCGATCCTTGAGGTCCTGAAGACCGGAAAGAAGAAGATCGTCCTCGGACACCTTTCGGGAACCAACAATGTGCCGGAGCTGGCTTACAAGACCGTGGAGAACATCATCGTGGAGAGCGGGCTCGTCCTGGACAGGGACGTCATCCTTTCTCTCGCGAGCAGGATCCGCCCTTCAAGCTACAGCGAGGTATAGGGATGGAAGCCTTCATCTGCTGCCTGGAGGATGTGGAAATCGCCATCGACGATTTCGTCAATGAATACGAAACCTTCCCCATCCTGGAGGATCATCCGGACGGAATCTGTGATTATTGCAAAAAGCCATCACGGTATATCCTGAAGAAACCGGAATCCCTGGAGGAAAAGGGTCAATAAAAGGCCGTATCCCCGATAAAAATGATATAATAGGAGAGGCCGTGTCCTTTAAAGGATAGAGGCCGCAAACTGACATAAGAGAGGTAGAAAATGAACTTATACAAGAAATGGAACGATATGGTCGTGGACTATGTTCAGACCAAAGGAGAAGGCGCCTTCTGGGAAGTCTACTCCGATATCGAGAAAAGGATCTATACCGACATCCTGAGCGGGGGTTCCGACAAGTATTCCTTCACCATCAAGGAACTTGCGAAGAAGATGGAGACCACGGACGAATTCGTCATGGGCTTTATCGACGGCGTGAATGATTCCCTGAGGACACCACTGGACCTGGAAGCGCTTGGCGAGGACAGCACCGTCGAACTGGACATCGACCTCGAGAAATTATATTTCAACATGCTCGATGCCAAGGCGGAGTATCTCTACACCATCGCCGCCTGGGACAGCCTGCTCTCCGAAGAGAAGAAGGAAGAGATCAGGAAGGAATGGAAGAATTCCAAGACAGTCAAGTCTGAGCCCAAGATCGGCAGGAATGACCCATGTCCTTGCGGAAGCGGAAAGAAATACAAGAAATGCCATGGTAAGGCGTCCTAAGGGACTTTACTAAGAAGAACACCATGCGGTGTTCTTCTTTACTATCCGGGGAAAAACCTCATGTGCAGGGAACACAGGCATCACTCCGGTTTCCCTGCGGTTCAAGGGCAATTCTTTAATAATGCTGAAGTTTTCATGAAATTATCTTTTTTGAAACCATTTCCTGCCCGAGAAAGATTACTATGGGTATAGCAAAGGAACACATTCGCGAAAATGTCCTGGTGATGTGCATCGGAGACCTTCGAGAAGAAGGTCCTGTTTTTCGAACGAGAAGGGAGAATATCCGACCTGCAGGAAGGCCGGAGGATAAGCTATGAGAATAAGACATGTGGTTCTTCCGCTTCTGGTCCTCATCCTTCTCACGGGATGCGGACTGACGGACAGCGTAGGGCTGTCCCAGGCGGAACCCAAGATATTCACCGACCGTCTCGAGAATATCGCCGTCACTGCTACGACGGACTGGAAAGAAGACGGAACACTCCATGAGGAATCCATCCTCTCCCTTGGCAACGAGGAGGAGAATGCCTATCTGGTTGTCCTGATGGACGGACGGGACAGCTTCTCTGAGGAGATGACCATCGATCTCTACTCCGAGCTCGCAAGCGATGCCACGCTGGATGGACTGGAGGATGGCCGCCTCACCGATGAGGGGGAGGTTAACTTGGGAGACAAGATGGGGAAGAAGTATATCCTGAGAGGGACCATAGAGGGGATCAGGATCGCCTATCTTTTCTATATCCTCGAGGATCCCTACAATTTCACCCAGGTCATCATCTGGAGTGGCGAGGATAACATGGACAGGAAGAAAGTGGAATATTCCGGAATCATAGAAACCTTCACCACGGCGTACTGACGCATATGGACATCCATATCCTTGCGGTAGGCCGGCTGAAGGAAGATTACCTCATGAAGGCCAGGGACCACTACCTGGGCGACATCGGAAAACGTGGCGGAATCCGGATCATCGAGGTGAACGACGAGAAGACCCCGGACGGAGCCAGTGAGAAGGACGAGGACCGGGTGAGAGAGACGGAGGGCAGAAAGATCCTTGCGAGCCTTCCAAAGACAGGGTATGTCATCGCCCTGGACATCCGTGGACGGACCATCGATACCAGGTTCCTCGCAAAGAAGTTCGAGGAGCTGGACGAGAGACAGGTGAGGGATGTGTCCTTCATCATCGGAGGGAGCCTTGGGCTTTCCAGTGAAGTGCTGGAAAGGGCGGATCTCCGGATAAGCTTCTCCAGGATGACCTTTCCCCATCAGCTGTTCAGGATCATGCTCCTGCAGGGTATCGCGGATGCCACGAGGAGCGGTTATGGTAAAGGAAAAGGCTGATGAAGGGAAGACGGCCCGGAGGAGAGGCGCGCGGCAGAACAGGACGTATCAAAGTTTATGTAAAAGAGGTTAATAAATGAGAAAGAGAAGAAGATCACAAACAGCATCTTATGGCAGCAGTCTGGAAGGACTCGACCTGCTTCTGTATTTCGTATTTTCAGTGTTCTATATGGAAATCATTCTGCGGCTTCATACGGCGGAGAAGTTCTTTTCGGTCGGCCTTTTTTACGCCCTCCTCTTCGCGGTATCCCTTAGTGCAGGTGTCTACCTTGTCGTCTCCCTCTTCGGTGAAAAGCTGAGGAATTTCCTTTCCTCGATAGCGCTTGTCATCCTCACTGTGCTATTCTCCTCGCAGTTCATCTACTTCAAGTTCTTCAAGACCTTCTACTCCGTCTATTCCGCTGGAAATGGCGGGATGGTCCTGGAGTTCATCAATGACATCGTGACCCAGGTGGTCAGGAACATTCCATGGCTCATCGTCCTCTTCCTTCCGGCCATTTTCTTCATGGTCTTCATGAGGAAGAAGATCCGCCCCTACGAGATCTCGAATGTCGAACGTGTCGTCATCCTGCTGGTCGTCATCATCGCCCATATGGCCGCACTTGGCGGAATCTATCTTGGGAACAAGGACCAGAATTCAGCGTATGACCTGTACTTCAAGACAAACTACCCGATCGGGTCCGTTGACCGCCTGGGTCTCGTGACCACCATGAGACTTGACTTCAAGAGGACCGTATTCGGTTTCGACCCTGAGCTGACCCCTCCACCACTGGTCGAGGTGCCAGGCGGAGAACTGCCGACGACTCCGGGTACCGAGACACCAACGACGCCAGGTACGCCAACAGAGCCCGTGAAGGAGATCGTCTATAATGTCATGGACATCGACTTCGAGGACCTGATCGCGAATGAGGGGAACGAAAAGGTGAAGAACATGCACCAGTACTTCTCCAGCGTCAAGCCAACGGCGCAGAACGACTATACCGGAATGTTCGAAGGATACAACCTGATCTTCCTCACCGCTGAAGGTTATTCCCACTATGCGGTGGACAAGGATGTCACTCCTACGCTGTACAAGATGCAGCATGAAGGATTCAACTTCACGAATTTCTACAATCCGATCTGGGGTGTCTCCACTTCAGACGGTGAATATGTCGCGACGACAAGCCTGATCCCAAAGAGCGGAGTCTGGAGCTACTACAAGTCAGGTGCGATCAGCATGCCTTTCGCCATGGGAAACCAGCTGAAAGCGCTGGGCTACTCCACAAGGGCATACCACAACCATACCTACACCTACTACAAGCGTGACATCTCCCATCCGAACATGGGTTATGACTATAAAGGGCTTGGAAAGGGTCTGGATGTCAGGAAGACCTGGCCGGAATCCGACCTGGAGATGATGGAGAAGACCGTCGATGCCTACATCAATGACGAGAAGTTCCATACCTACTATATGACCGTCAGCGGCCATATGCTCTACAACTTCACGGGGAACTTCATCGCGAAGAAGAACCAGGACCTCGTCAAGGACCTTCCGCTGAACAACAATGCGAAGGCCTACATGGCCACCCAGATCGAACTCGACCGTGCGCTGGAATACCTCCTGCAGAGACTGGAAGAGGCAGGCGTCGCGGAAAAGACACTGATCGTCATGAGCTCCGACCACTACCCATATGGTCTGGAGAAGCCTGACCTGGACAACCTCGCAGGACATACCGTGGAATCCAACTTCGAGCTGTACAAGTCAAGCCTCATCATCTATGCCAAGGGGATGAAGCCTGAGGTGATTGAAAGACCGGTATCCAGCCTGGATATCATCCCGACCATCAACAACCTCATGAACGTCGAGTATGACTCGAGACTCCTCATGGGTATCGATGCCTTCTCGGATGCGGATCCGCTCATCATCTTCAACAACAGGAGCTTCATCACCGATAAGGGAAGATACAATGCGACGACAAAGACCTTCACCCAGAACGACGGCGTCACCGTGGACGAAGTGTACAGGAAGAACATCTCTGACATGATTGACAGGAAGTTCGCCTACTCCACCATGATCCTGGACAATGACTACTTCGCCAAAGCCCTTAAAGGCCTGAGAGAACCTTAAAGAAGAAGACCGAAATCAGCAGCCCCTGGAACTTTTTGAAAAGTTCCAGGGGCTCTTTCTGTCCTGATGGAATTGATGACCATGTCTCTATTCCTTGATCCAGTACTGCCTGTTGTCATCCGACCGTTCCATGAAGCCATATTCGACGAGGGCTCGTCTCAGGGTGGCGTTGTCTTCATGGATCCGCTTCAGGATCCGGTTGACTTCCTTGTCGGTATAGAACTTTCCCGGAGTGAAGTGTCGCGCGATTTCTCTGAGGACGATGATTTTCTTCTTCTCCTTCACCGGATAGCTCTTCAGGGCTCCAGTTTCATCCATGTGGGCTTTCAGCGTTGATTCGGTCTCCTTGTCCGTGATGTTGTAACGGTCGTCCACGGTGGTCGCCTGCCTGTGTGCATCGGCCAGCTGTCCGTCCTTCGTCATGGTCATCGGTGTCAAAGTCTTCCGGGACAGGAGCTCCATGATGGCGAGGAAGTTCTTTGCCTGTTTCTCCCGTTCCCTTAGCTTGAACCTGTGGTTCCGGATTGTGGAGGCTGCCGTCCCTGTCTTCTCAGAAATCTCCCTGTCTGTAAGACCTTCCGCCATGAGGCTGACCAGCTGACGCTGGACTTCCGTAAGTCCGTTATAGGCCGGATTCATCCTCAGGAGATAGTCGAGCATGGAGACGTGGCTTTCCTCGATATGGTGTTTCGCGGCGAGGACCGCCTCATACAGGGCATCCCCAGAAGGATAGATCCTTCCTTTCGTGAAGCTTTCTCCGCACACCAGGCAGGTCACCTTCTCCTCATCTTCAATATAACCGCGGACAATCTCTGGCACACTGGAGTTCCAGAACAGTCCGTTCTGCATGTCATCCATAAACACACCTCTTTTCCTTGTTTTACCCGTATTATACAAACAAATAGTAGATTTGTCTTCATTAATATAAACATATTATGATTTAGTTTGATGCATGAGTAAAAAGGGATTGCAGCCGACTTGAAGGAGAAGGAAAGTGGAGGAAGAAATGGATAAGGCTAAGTTGGAGAAAGGGAATCATCCCTGATTGCCTACGGGATGAAAGGAAGAAGCCAGAGGGCACGACGCACAGGATGCACAGGATGCACAGGATGCACAGGATGCACAGGATCCGTGACCCAAGGTGCACAGGCTACATAAACTACCCAAGGGACACGGGATAACTGGAATTATAGCGGAGAAAGGATAAAACGGCAGCATCCCGGGTGGGACTACTGCCGCTTGTCATCTCTTCTTTTGATTAAACGATCTTCTCGATCTGCTGAGGAGCGGATGGGGCACATACCTTCATGAACCTGCTGGCGCTGAAGGCCCAGTTATCCAGGATCAGGCCCGCCTTCTGGCTTCCGGTGTACTGGAGATGCCTCTGCAGGAGGTCTTTCAGGATGACCTTGTCTTCTGCACTTACGGGTCCGACGCCGACCATCTCCCTGTTATAGTTCTCCAGGGACTGGTCCTCGTCATCGAAGACGTAGGCGGTGCCTCCGCTCATTCCTGCACCAAAGTTGTTTCCGATGGTACCCAGTACCACGACGGTGCCTCCTGTCATGTACTCGCATCCGTGGTCTCCCACGCCTTCAACGACGGCTGTCGCTCCGCTGTTCCTGACACAGAATCTCTGGCCGGCACGGCCGGAGATGTAGACCTCACCAGAAGTCGCTCCATACAGGATGGTGTTCCCTGCAATGATGTTCTTTGTCGTGTCGAACCTTGATCCCGCTGGAGGGGACAGGATGATCTTCGCTCCGGAGAGACCCTTACCAAGATAGTCGTTGGCGTCTCCCTGGAGGAACAGGCTGAGACCGGTGGCTCCAAAGGCACCAAAGCTCTGTCCTGCGGATCCTTTCAGGTATACCCTGATGGTGTCTTCGGGAAGTCCCTTGTCGCCGTATCTCTTGGCG